>NZ_JBNFOJ010000100.1:0-9898 GCF_057364705.1 Brevundimonas sp. CURTG3B2_SDJG | reverse complement strand
GGCCGGCCGCCGTCTGCGCCTGCCCGGCACGGAACGAGGCCTCGTCCGCGGCCAGAATCCCCGCCGCGGCCCGATCCGCGAACGGACGGGCGCCCTCGACCGTCGCCTGCGGACCGAACATCGCGCTGAAGAACGGCAGGCTGTCGACGGTCATGACGCGCCCGACCAGGTCGGGGTGCTGCTGGGCCAGCATCAGGGCGCTGAGCCCGCCCATCGAATGACGACGACCGCGGGCGCGTTCAGGCCCTGTTCGCGGACATAGCGAGCCAGCTCATCGACGACGGGCTGCACGAACGGCCCGTCGCCATGCGTCCAGGGCTCGCCGGCGAACCCGGCCAGTTGCACCAGATGCACCCGGTGGGTCGCCTTCAGCCGATCGGCCTCCGCGCGCCAGACCTCGCGGGAGCATCCGAAGCCGGGGATCAGCACGACGTCGGGGCCGCTCCCCGTCACCTCGACCGACAAACGGTCAGACACGAAGGGCGACGGCGCCGAGACCGTGACGGAGGCCGCGTCGGCGCGGGTGGCCAGCAGCGCGCCGCCGGCGGCGAGGCCGACGGCCGAGGCAAGCATCAACAGGCGCGGCGCGTGGCCGCGCGAACGGAACAGAAACATCATCGGAAGGGTCCTTGTGGAAGGGAGAAGACGATCAGGGCAGGCGTCGGAAGACGACGTCCCGGGCCCGTCCGGCGTCGACGCGCAGGGCCGTGACGGCGCCCGAGGCGTCCCGTTCGACCCGGATCAGGCCGGGCGGGCTGGCGAAGACGTCCTGATAGGCGGGCGTCATCGTCGCCGGCGGGCGTCCGGGAGCGTCGATCGCCAGCCGTCCCTCGGTCACCGCCAGGGTCCACCGCGCCGGGACTTCGTCGCTGACATAGGTCCCGGCGAATGCCGCCAGCGCCGCCGCGTCGGGCGACCAGGGATCGCGCCGGTCATAGGCGACCTCGTCGCCGTCCACCGTCGACCGGATGAACCGGTCGGCCGAGACGAAGCGCAGCTCGTCCTCGCCCAACCGCCAGCGGTCCGGTCCGATCGGGGCCAGCGGCCGGCCGCCGGGGATGGCGATCACCCCGCCGGGCGTCGCCCTCAGTCCGAACGGCTCGCCGGTCCGGCTGCTGGCGTAGAGCCCCTCGGGCGCGGGGGCGCTCGGAACATAGAGCGCCTCCGTCGGAGGGTCCGACAGGAAAAGGTCGGCGACCTGGCGGCCCAGCATCTCCGGGTTGGCCTCGGCGGCGTTGCACAGCAGCGCGATCGACAGCCCTTGGGCCGGATAGCGCGCCAGCCAGGCGCGGTATCCGCCGGTCGAGCCGGCGTGCCCGATCTCGACCTGGCCCTCGAAGGCGTTGGTCTCCAGGCCCAGGCCGTAGTGGGTCCGATGACCGCCCGCCATCCCCCGTTCGGTCAGCCGGCCGGCCAGGTTCAGGCGGTTCTCGCTCAAGGCCCGATTCCAGATCTGCAGATCGCCCACCGTGGTCAGCAGGCCGCCATTGCCGTGGGCGTTCTCGAACGGCATGGCCAGGTGATAGCCGTCGCGTCCTGGCGCATAAGCGTCGGCCCGGCCCGGCACGACGGCGGTGAAGTCGTCCCGCCAGCGGGTGCGGCTCATGCCCAGAGGCTCGAACAGCCGCTCGCGCGTGAAGTCCGCGAAGCTCCTTCCGCTCGCCCGCGCCACGATCAGAGCGGACAGGTTGTAGCTCGAGTTGCTGTACAGCCATTGGCTTCCGGGCTCGAAATTCAGCGCCTTCTGCCGTGCGACGATCTCCAGCACCTGCTCCTGACCGACGGCCCGCGTTCCGCGCGGCCAGCCTTCCAGAGAGGCGATCGCGCCCCAGTCCCTCAGGCCGCTGGTGTGGTTCAGCATGTGGCGGATGGTGATGACGCGGCCGTAGTCCGGCAGTTCCGGCAGCCAGCGCCGCACGTCGTCGTCCAGGGTCAGAACCCCGTCGTCGACCAGCAGCAGGATCGCCGCCGCCGTGAACTGCTTGGACACCGATCCGGCCTCGTAGATCGTCTCGACCGTCGCGGGGATCCGGTGCTCCAGTTCGGCCAGGCCGTAGGCGCGGGCGAGCGTCGCCTCGCCCGGCCGTTCGACGCTGACCGCGCAGCCCGGCGTGGACCCCGACCAGCGGGCGAAGACTGCGTCCACCGAGGCGACGCCCTGGGCGACGGCTGAGGTCGCGGCGACCAGGGCCAGGGCGCAGCCGCCCAGCATCGCCGCGGTCCGAAATCCGACGCCCCTACGCATGGGGATTCTCGAAAATGTCCTCCACCGGGCGTTCGAACAGCACAGCGATCCGATAGGCCAGGTCCAGGGACGGGTCATGCTTCTCGGTCTCCAGCGCGTTCACGGCCTGGCGCGAGACGCCCAGCGCCTGGCCCAGCTGTTCCTGCGTCCATCCACGCTCGACGCGCAGCAGTTTCAGGCGGTTTCTCACTTGCTGCTCCGGATGAACGGCGTGACCAGGCCGAAGCAGGCCCAGAACAGCGGGTAGATCAGCCAGGCCGGAATGTGCGGCGCCTGGGCGTAGCTTTCGCCGAAACCCCAGACGCTGGCGATCGCCATCGCGAGCCCCGAGGCGGTGATGAACTGCTTGGCGATCAAGGCCCGCACGAACTCGTCGGATTCGCGCATCAGCGACAGGGTGGCCCAGATCTGGCCGATCACCGGCGCGGAGACAACCAGGGCCAGGGCCCAGGCGGCGACCGGCGTGGCGACGTCGTCGAAAGCTCCGAAGATGGCCGCGACATTGACCGCCACATAACCGCTCATGAACCCCAGGGTGCGGATGACATACCGCTTGCCCGCGGCCGTTCCCGATTGACCCATCTTCATCAACATGGAAGGTGCTCCTGACCAAATGTCATGCGCACCTTACATCAGCGAAATGTCATGTCAACCTGACTTCATGTCAGGAAAGCACGACACACGGAGGATTGCTTTGCGCAACCCTCTCACCGGCTTATTCTGCCCTCATGCCCGCCGCGCCCCGCGCCCGTCCGACCGATCTGTTCACGCCCGAAGAGTGGGCGCCGTTCCAGACACGCGCCGCCTGGGTTGGGCCGATGCTGGTCGTTCACTGCTGGGGCGTCGTCGCCCTGGCCGTCGCCGCCGGGGTGGTCTGGCCGATCCTGATCCCGCTCAGCGTGGCTGTAATCGGCACGCGCCAGCTGGGCCTGGCCATCCTGATGCACGAGGCCGCCCACGGAGGTCTGTCCTCCAACGCCCGTCTGAACGACTTCCTCGGCCATTGGCTGTGCGCCGTGCCGGTCGGCGCCTCGCTTGCCGCCTATCGGCCCTATCATCTGTCGCACCACAAGTACGCCCAGCAGCCCGAGGATCCGGACTTGGTGCTGTCCGCGCCCTTTCCCGTCAGCCGCGCCTCGCTGCGCCGCAAGATCGTGCGCGACCTGACCGGCCAGACCTTCTTCAAGCAGCGGGTCCTGTTGCCGCTGGCGGCGATGCGGGGCCGCAAGGCCGAGCGCGCCGTCGACGACCACGACTACGAAGCCATCGTCACCGGCCGCTCGATCCTGCCCTTCCTGCTGGTCAACGCCGGACTGCTGCTGGCCCTGTCCCTGCTCGGGGTCTGGTGGGCCTGGTTCGCGCTATGGCTGCTGCCGATGGCGACCTGGTTCCCCATGGTCACCCGCCTGCGCAACATCGCCGAGCACGCCTGCGTCGAAGGCTCGGCGGCCGATCCCTACCGCGCCGCCCGCACCACGCGCGCGAGCTGGTGGGAGCGCGCCTTCATCGCTCCCTACTGGGTCAATTTCCACGCCGAGCACCACCTGTTCATGCACGTGCCCTGCTGGAAGCTGCCGGCCCTTCACCGGGCCGTGCGGGCTCGGCCGCAAGGCGAACGGATGGAGGTCGCCTCGGGCTATGTCGAGGTGCTCAGGACGGCCAGCGGCGGGACCGCCCGGTGAGTTGGAAGAGAGCCGCAACCTCCTGGGCGGCCCCTGACCTGCGTTTGCCAGCCTTCCGGCCTATTCGCCCAGAGCTCTTTCCAACGGACCGAAGCCTTGGCCGCCGTCGCAGGTGATCTGGCTGACCTCGCGCCCGTCGCGTTCGACGTAGACGCCGTCTTCGCGCGACCTCAGGTCCTCGAACACCCGGTAGTCGTAGCCGCCGTTCTTGAAGTCGAGGGTCTGGTTGCCTTGCGGGTAGGTCGTGACGCTGAAACGGCCGCGCGGATGAACCCGGGTCGACGGATACTCCAGCTCCAGCGCGCCGGGGCGGCCGATCCGGTATTGGGCGTAGCCGCGGGTTTCGTCGAGATCGCGCGACGCGCACACCGAGATGGTCCGGCGTCCGACCCGGCAGGTCCACACCACCTGTTCCTGGCTTTCGCACAGCGACCCGGACTGCACGTCCCCAGCGACGGCCGCGCCCGGTCCCACGTCGCTCGTGACGGCGGTGGCGGGCGTCGCGGCCTCTGCGGCCGGCCGCGCATAGGCGTCCGCGACCTGGATGGTCAGGCGCGCCGCCTCGCCGGACGGGCTCGGCGTGGGGCTGCAGGCCGCCGTCGCCATCGCGGCGAAGCCGAATGCCAGTATGCGTTTCATCGTGCTACTCCTTGATCCGGATCGTCGCCGCCCAGCGCCGACGCCTCACGATGGCCTGTCGATATCGACGAGGAAACATGTCGATACCTGACCCGACCGCCTTCATCCTGACCAACACCCGGCTGCAGGCCGTGCCGCACGCGCCCGAAATCTCGCTGTGGCTGGCCGACGAGGTCACGCCCCTCTGGCGGCTGACGGAGGAGGAGCTGGGCGAGATGGGCCTGCCGCCGCCGTTCTGGGCCTTCGCCTGGGCCGGCGGCCAGGGACTCAGTCGGTGGATTCTCGACCATCCCGAAGGCGTCGCCGGCAAGCGGGTGCTGGATTTCGCCGCTGGGTCCGGCCTGGTCGGGATCGCGGCCAGGAAGACCGGCGCGGCCTCGGTCCTGTGCGCCGACATCGACCCCTTCTGCGGCGCGGCGGTGGCGCTGAACGCCGAGGTCAACGGCGTCACCTTGGATTTCACGGACGCCGATCTTCTGCGAGGCGAACCGCCCGACGTGGATGTCATCTGCGCCGGCGACGTCTTCTACGAGAAGCCTATGGCCGAGGCCGTGCTGGTCTGGCTGACGGCCGCTTCGGCACGCGGGACCCGCATCCTGGTCGGCGACCCGCTGCGGACCTACTTTCCCAAGACGGGCTTCGACCTTCTGGCGGAGTACGCGGTGCCGACCACCCGCGAGCTCGAGGATTCGGCGGTGAAGCGCACCCGGGTCTGGACCCTGGCCGCAGAGGACGCCCGGCCACGCTTGGAACCGACCGGTCTAGGGCCCATTTCTCCTCAATGACCGCCGCCGCCCGCCTCATCGTGCTCGCCGCCGCCGTGACCGCGTCCCTGACCGCCGGCGGCGCGTGGGCGCAGACGGCTCCGATGATCCCTGGCCCGTCGGCCATGGATCAGCATCGCTGGCAGGCCGATCAGCATCGGATGGCGATGGACCGCCTGCGGCTCCAGGCTGACCAGCGCGAGCTCCAGGCGCGCCAATCCGACCTGGAGACCCGCCTCAATCGCCGCGAGATCGAGGCCCGCCGCCAGCCGGAGCCGTACGTCTCCTCCGCTCCGTCCGCACTGCGAACGCCGGAACAGGAGCGCGCCGCGCGGGAAGCCGCGGCCCGTCGTCGTCAGACCGCCGGCGACGTCGGCCAGATCGACGCCTGGCTGGACCGCCGCCCGAACTGACGACCCGTCGCATCCCTTTCCTTCGGTCCGCGTTCCGGCCTAGCTTGGATTGAAACGGGGAAGACGGCCATGCGCTGGGAAGGCGGACGACGCGGGGGCAATATCGACGACCGGCGCGGCATGGGCGGCGTCGGCATCGCGGGCGGCGGCATCGGCGCCCTGGTGCTCGCGGCCATCGGCTACTTCGTCTTCGGAATCGATCCTCAGACCACCCAGCAGATCACCAGCCAGCTAGGCGGCGCGACCACGCAGGAAGGCAAGCAGGGCAGCCCCGAGGACCAGGCCGGCCGCTTCGTCGATGTGATCGGCACGAATATCGACGACGTCTGGAAGACCAAGCTGCAGGGCTACCGGCCCCCGACCGTGACGCTCTACGAACAGGGCACCGGCACGGGCTGCGGCATGGGCCAGTCCGCCATGGGACCCTTCTACTGCCCCAACGATCAGCACGTTTACCTGGATCTGTCGTTCTGGTCCGAGATGGAGCGGCTGGGCGGCTCGAGCGCCGATTTCGCTCGGGCCTACGTCATCGCCCATGAGTACGGTCATCACGTCCAGACCCTGACCGGAACCTCGCAGCAGGTGCAGCGCGCCCAGCAGCGCGCCGCCGGTCAGGCCGAGGCGAACCGCTATTCCGTCGCCTTGGAGCTTCAGGCCGACTGCTACGCCGGGGTCTGGGCGGCCAACGCCGCCGCCGTCTCGAACGGCGAAGTGGCGGTCACCGGAGCCGACCTGGAGGAAGGCCTGAAGACCGCTTCGGCCATCGGCGACGACTCGCTGCAGCGCCGCTCGGGCGGGCGCGTGGCCCCCGACAGCTTCACGCACGGCTCGTCGGCCGACCGCGTCGCGTGGCTGCAGCGCGGCTACCAGTCCGGCGATCCGAACGTCTGCGACACCTTCGGGGGGCGCTAAGACCGCTTGTTGCACCGCACACAACGCGGCAAGGTCGCGCCGTGTCCGTTTCCGCCGCCTCCGCCCTCGCCGCCTCCCGCCGACTGGTCGTCAAGATCGGGTCAGCCCTGCTGACGACGGCGGCCGGCCAAACGGCCCGCGCCTGGCCATCCTGGGCGGCGAAATCGCCGAACTCCGCGCGCGCGAGGTCGAGGTGCTGGTGGTGTCCTCGGGCGCCGTCGCCCTGGGCGCGGCCGCCTGGGCCTATCGAAGTCCGCTCGGCTGGACGAGAAACAGGCCGCCGCGGCCGCGGGCCAGTCCCTGCTGATGCAGGCCTGGGAGACCGCGCTCTCCCCCCACGGCCTGACGCCCGCCCAGGTGCTGCTCACCCGTGACGACACCGAACGCCGCCGCCGCTGGCTGAACGCCCGCTCGACCCTGGACGCCCTGCTGCGGCTGAAAGCCGTACCCGTCGTCAACGAGAACGACACCGTCGCCACCGAGGAGATCCGCTACGGCGACAACGATCGCCTGGCGGCCCGCGCAGCCCAACTGGCGCGCGCCGACCTGCTGGTCCTGCTCAGCGACATCGACGGCCTGTACGATGCCGACCCTCGATCGAATCCGGACGCGAACCATCTGCCGCTGGTCGAGGCGCTGACGCCCGAGATCATGGCCATGGCCGGAGAAGCCAACTCTGCCTCGGCCGTCGGCACGGGCGGCATGCGCACCAAGCTGGAGGCCGCCCGCATCGCCCGCTCGGCGGGCTGCGCCACCATCATCGCCTCGGGCCTGGCCGAGCGTCCCCTGGCCGCGATCGCCGACGCGCCCGCCGCCACCCTGATCCCCGCTCCGGCCGGTCCCATGGCCGCCTGGAAGGCCTGGATCGCCGGCAGCGTCGATCCCGCCGGACGGCTGGTCGTCGACGACGGCGCGGTCGCCGCCCTCAAGGCCGGAAAGAGTCTCCTGCCATCGGGCGTCCGGGCCGTGCAGGGCCGCTTCGACCGGGGCGACAGCATCCTGGTCGTCACCGCCTCCGGCGCGCGCGCCGCGGTCGGCCTGGCCGCCTGGGCGTCCGAGGAAATGATGCTGATCCAGGGCCGCCAGACCGGCGAGATCGAGGGCCTGGTGGGCTACAAGGGCCCGCAGGTCGCCATTCATCGCGACGACCTGGTGCTGGAGGGGGGCGCGTGAGCGATCTCGCCGCGACCCTCCTGGCCATGGGCCGCCGCGCCCGGATCGCGGCCGACGCCCTGCGCGCCGCGTCACCGGAGGACCGCACCCGCGCACTGGAGGCTGCCTCTTCAGCCCTGCGCGCCCGGTCCTCCGCCATCCTCGCCGCCAACGTCGAGACATCGACCGGGCTCGCGCCAACGGCCTGTCCGAGGCCTTGGTCGACCGCCTGGCCCTAAACCCGGCCCGGGTCGAGGCCGTCGCCGCCGCCGTCGCCGAGGTCGCCGCCCAGCCCGATCCGCTGGACCGAGAGCTGGCTCGCTGGACCCGTCCGAACGGCCTGGACATCGCCCGCGTCGCGACCCCCATCGGCGTCCTGGCCATCATCTACGAGAGCCGGCCCAACGTCACCGCCGACGCCGCCGCCCTGTGCCTGCGCTCGGGCAACGCCGCCATCCTGCGCTGCGGCTCGGACGGCCTGTCCTCGTCGCTGGCCATCCACGCCGCCATGACCGAAGGCCTGATCGCCGCCGGCCTGCCCCCGGACGCGATCCAGCTGGTCGACACCCCCGACCGCGCCGCCGTCGGCGCCCTGCTGACGGGATTGGGGGGGACGATCGACCTGCTGGTTCCGCGCGGCGGCAAGAGCCTAGTCGCCCGCGTCCAGGCCGAGGCGCGGGTGCCGGTGCTGGGGCATCTGGAAGGCCTGTGCCACACCTTCCTGCACGCCGCCGCCGACCCTGAGATGGCGACCGGCATCGTCCTGAACGCCAAGATGCGCCGCGTCTCGGTTTGCGGGGCCACCGAGACCTTGCTGGTCGACCGCGTGGGCGCGGAAGCGCTGCTGCCGCCGGTCGCCACGGCCCTGATCGCCGCCGGCTGCGCCTTGCGCGGCGACGCGGAGGCGCGCGCCCTCCTCCCTGCGATCCAGGTCGCGGACGAGGGCGACTGGACCACCGAATACCTGGCCCCGATCCTCGCCGTGAGGATCGTCGACGGGGTGACGGGCGCCGTGGAGCACATCCGCCGCTACGGCTCGGGCCATACCGAGGCGATCGTCACCGGGGACGCCGAAGCCGCCGCCGCCTTCCTGAACGCCGTGGACAGCGCCATCGTCATGTGGAACGCCTCGACCCAGTTCGCCGACGGCGGCGAGTTCGGCTTCGGCGGCGAGATCGGCATCTCGACCTCACGCCTGCACGCGCGCGGCCCGGTCGGGGCCGAGCAGCTGACCAGCTACAAATACGTGGTGCGAGGCGCGGGCCAGATCCGGCCTTGAGACCCTAGCGGCCCACCGTCAGGTCCAGCGGGCGCGAGACGTGCAGCAGGCCCTTGCCCAGGTCCAGCGCCGCCCGGCGATCGGCGAACGCGCCCATGCCCACCAGGCCGCCCGGGAAGTTGGGCAACGGCGGCTGGGCGAACACCCCCACGGGCACGCGGCGGTACAGGTGGTCGGCGAAAGTCACCGTCCGCGCCTCGACCACCAGCGAGCGCATCTCCCCGCCCCAGCACCAGGCTGGAGCCTTCGCGCGCCGGGCCGGCGTCCAGCAGGCCCGCCCCGTGCGCGGCCTCGCGGCTCAGGCCCAGCAGGCCGGATGCGCCGGTGTCGACCACGGCCTCGATGGCTGTTCCCTCGACGGTCAATTCGGCGATCAGGGCCGTCCCCTGGCGTCGCACCGGGGACGAGGCCAAGTCGGCCGGCTTCACGAAGGCGTCGCGCCGCACAAGCCGGACATGCCGCCGGGCGGGGTCCAGGGCCAGCACCGCCTGGGACAGGACGTCCTGTCCCAGGATCAGCGGTGTCCTGAGCCCCGCCTCCGAGGCCAGCGGCCCCAGGTTCAGGATGCCCGCCCGTAGGCCGCCGATCGTCAGGCCGGGCAGGTCGATCCTCAGGGTCGTGCCGCGGCCCACCTGGGCCCCGCCGCCCACGCCGTAGGCGACCAGGGGCATATCGAACAGCGACCGCTCCCTCGCCGGCAGGGTCTCGAACAGGGCGCGGTCGATGACCGAGTACTGGGCGCCGGTGTCGATCAGGGCCAGCACCGGCCGCCCGGCCAGGGTCGCCCGCACCGTGGGGCGTCGCCGACGGCC
>NZ_JBNFOJ010000099.1:0-9947 GCF_057364705.1 Brevundimonas sp. CURTG3B2_SDJG | reverse complement strand
TAGTGTCGTGCGGCGGCCGCGGGGGCGTCGCAGTTTGGTGACGCCGTTGGCTGAGCCATGGCGGCGGGTCGGAAGGGCGGGCCGGCGCCAGCGTGCCCAGAAACGGCGGCGGCGGCGATCGCGACGGTGAATTTCTTGTTCGACATGGCTCATCTCCTGTCATCGAGTTGGTCGATGACCGGCACAATGCGCAGACGAACCTGAAGGCTCCCGGAGGCCGGCGGTTATCTGCCGTTCATGTACGTTGCCGGACAGAGCGTGGCCTTACGGCAACGCTCAGCTCGCCAGCTCGCCCCGCGCGCCCGCCTCGATCAGGGAAATGGTCTGCGGCAGGCCGTAGATGGCCGCGAACGAGCCGAACCGCGGGCCCTGGGACGCGCCCAGCAGGACTTCGTACAACGCCTGGAACCAGGCCCTGAGCGGATCAAAGGCATGGTCCTTGCCCACGGCGTAGACCTCGCCCTGGATCAGTTCGCCGTCGGTCGTGTCGGCCGGCAGCGCCTTCAGCCGGGTCGCCAGGTCCTCCAGCGCCGCCGTCTCGTGGGCGGTGGGCGTGCGATAGGCCTTCGTGGGCTTCACGAAGTCCTCGTAGTAGTTCAGCGCGTGCCCCATCAGCCGGTCCAGCGTCGGCTCGTTGGCGGGCGTGGCCTCGGGCAGATACTTGCCCATGTAGGCCCACAACTGCTCCTTGGACGAGGCGTTGGCCACGCCGACCAGGTTCAATAGCAGGCTGAACGAGACTGGGCTGGCGACCCTGGGCGGATCGCCGGCGTGGATCGACCAGACGGCGTTGTCGATCCGCTTGGCCGGCTCCTGGGTCTGGAACTGGTCGATGAAGCTCAGATAGTCGTCGATGGCGCGCGGAATGACGTTGAAGTGCAGGCTCTTGGCCGACTTCGGCGACTGGAACATGTACCAGCTCAGCGACTCCGGCGTGCCGTAGCGCAGCCACTCCTCCATGGTCAGGCCGTTGCCCTTGGACTTGGAGATTTTCTTGCCCTCGATGTCGAGGAAGAGCTCGTAATTGAAACCCTCAGGCGGCACGCCGCCCAGGGCGCGGCAGACCTTGGAGCTTTCGCGCACGCTCTCGATCAGGTCCTTGCCCGACATCTCGTAGTCGACGTCGAGCGCGGTCCAGCGCATGGCCCAATCGGGCTTCCACTGCAGCTTCACATGGCCGCCTGTGACCGGAACCTCGGTGCGTCCGCCGGCGGGGTCGTCGAAGACGATCGTGCCCTTGGCCAGGTTCCGCTCCAGCGTCGGGACCTGCAGCACGTGGCCGTTGACCGGGCTGATCGGCAGGAAGGGCGAATAGGTGGCCCGGCGCTCCTCGCCCAGGGTCGGCAGCATGATGGCCTGGATCGCGTCGAACCGCTCCAGCAGGCGCAGCAGCACCTCGTCGAACCGGCCCGACTTGTATTGCTCGGTCGAGGACATGAACTCGTAGTCGAAGCCGAAGCTGTCCAGGAAGGCGCGCAGGCGGGCGTTGTTGTGCGCGCCGAAGCTGTCGTGCGTCCCGAAGGGGTCGCGCACCACCGTCAGGGGCTTGTGCAGGTCCTCCCGCAACACTTCCGGGTTCGGAATGCCTTCTGGCACCTTCCTGAGGCCGTCCATGTCGTCCGAAAAGGCGACCAGGCGCGTCGCCCAGTGATCGCCCGTCAGCGCGCGGAAGGCGTTGCGCACCATGGTGGTTCGCGCCACCTCGCCGAAGGTGCCCATATGGGGCAGGCCCGAGGGGCCGTAGCCGGTCTCGAGCACCACGGGCTTCCGCAGCGCCTCGAAGGTCGCCAGGGCCTCGTCCGCCTTGCCCGCGTCGATCAGCAGTTTCGCTGCATCGCGCTCGGCGTCCGACAGCCGCTTCTTCAGGACGTGGGCCAGAAGATTGCGGGCCTGTTCGAACGGCCACGACCGGGCGTCGCGCGCGAGGGTCTCGAGGTTCTGCAGCATGGGACCGGCTTTGACGCGGAAGGCTCGGCGGGTCAACGATGGGATGATCGGGATGCGCGTCCTGAACGGTTTTGGCTTGCCGCTGGACGGATCCCGGTTCATCGCAGCCGGCAAGCCAGGGAGATCGCCGCGTGTCCCTTCTCGCCTTCCTGATCGCCGCCGCGTTCGCCGGCCAGACCCCGGCCCCCGACGGGGCGGAAAACGCCGTGCGCCAGGCGGACGAGGCTTTCTGGGCCGCCTACAACCAGTGCGACCGCGCCCGGATGGCCGACGCCTTCACCGAGAACGCCGAATTCCACCATGACATCACCGGCCTGACGCAAAGCCGGGCGGCGATCGTGGAGTCCCTGATGCGCGGCCCTTGCGGCGCGCAAGGTCAGCGCCTGCGCCGCGAAGCGATCCCGGACACGGTCCAGGCTCACGCCCTGGCGGGCCCCTACATGCTGCTGACGGGCGATCACGTGTTCTATGTGCAGAAACCGGGGGAACCCGACCACGCCAGCGCCCAGGCCCGCTTCGCCGACATCTGGCGGCAGGAGGACGGCCGATGGCGGATGGCGCGGGTCGTCAGCTACGATCACCGGCCGCCGCCCTACACGCCGCCGCCCATCGATCCGGATTTCGATCCGGCGACCCTGCCCGGATACGCCGGACGCTACGTCTCGGGTGAATTCGGCGACATCCTGATCGCCGCCGAGACAGATCACCTGCGCCTGACCTCCGGCGACCTTTCGCTGACCCTGTTTCCCTCCGCCGAGGGCCGGTTCGCCGCCCGGGAGCGCGATCTGCAGGTCGCGTTTTCAGACCGAGCGCTGACCGTCATCGAAGGCCAAACCGCCGTCGCGACCGCCCGGCTGACCCCGTGAAGCCTGGGCGGCGACACGTCCGCGATTCACGGCCGCGCTTGCGTCGCCGCTGCATTCGTCCCAGCTTGGGCGCATGACGATGTCCGTTCGCACGACCCGTTTCGGCTTCCCGCTGGCCTGAGGCCCGCCGCCGAACCCTGCCCGCGCCCCGGCCCGCCGGCGCGATACCCCTGCGAAAGATCCATCATGCCTTCCCCCGCTTCCCCGCGCGCGCTGACGCCCGCGCAGATCGATCAATTCGTCGCCGACGGCTTCGTGCGCGTCGACGACGCCTTCTCCTCCGACCTGGCCGACCAGGCTCGCGCGATCCTGTGGCGCGATCTGAGGCTCGATCCCGACGATCCGTCCGCCTGGACCCGGCCCGTCGTTCGCCTGGGCATGTACGCCCAACCGCCGTTCGTGGAGGCGGCGAACACGCCCGTCCTGCAGGCGGCCTTCGACCAACTGGTCGGCCCGGGCGCCTGGCGGCCCTGCCAGGCGATGGGGACCTTCCCCGTCCGCTTCCCCTCGCCCGAGGACCCTGGCGACGCGGGGTGGCACATCGACGTCAGCTTTGGCGTGGAGGACCCGAACTTCCTGAACTGGCGGGCCAACATCCGCTCCAGGGGCCGGGCGCTGCTGATGCTGTTCCTGTTCTCGGACGTGGGCCCGGACGACGCCCCGACCCGCATCCGCACGGGCTCGCACCGCGACATCGCTCGCCGATTGGCCCCGCCGGCGAGGCGGGCCTGACGCTGGGCGAACTGGCGGCGACGGGCTTCGCCGAGAGCGCCCACCGGCCCGAGACGCTGGCGACCGGCCCGGCGGGAACGGCCTATCTATGCCATCCCTTCCTGGTCCACGCGGCCCAGCCGCACCGGGGAGGACGCCCTCGATTCATGGCCCAGCCGCCGCTGCTGCCCGTGAGCGAGAACGGCTTCGGGGAGGGAGATGCGCCGGTCGAACGGGCGATCCGCCTGGCGCTGCAGGAGCCCGACGAACCCCCGCGGCCCTGACCTTCGCGACGGAGCGGCGCGCGCGCCCTTGACCCTCCCGTCCCGCCGTGCCCTTTGCGGCGCCTCATGAGGACCGCCGATTTCGACTTCGACCTGCCCGAGGAGCGCATCGCGCTCAGGCCCGCTGAGCCGCGCGATTCCGCCCGGCTGCTGGTCGTGCGCGACGGCGGGCTGGAGGACCGGACGATCCGTGACCTGCCGGACTTCCTGCGGCCCGGCGACGCCCTGGTGTTCAACGACACGCGCGTGATCCCGGCGCGGCTGTCGGGCGTGCGTCAGCGCTCCGGCCCTGGAGGCGAGACCCTGAGCGTCGAGGTCGAGGCCACCCTGCACCACCGCGACGCGCCCGACGTCTGGTCCGCCTTCATGAAGCCGGGCAAGCGGATCAAGGCGGGCGACCGGATCCGGTTCGGCGCTCCCACCGCCTCGGTTCTGGGCGACGCCGCGTGCGAGCTGGGCCGGCTGGACGCCACCGTCGAGGCCAAGGGCGAGGACGGGCTGGTGACCCTGCGCTTCGACCTGGCCGGGCCCCTGCTGGACGAGGCGATCCGCGACGTGGGCGTCATGCCCCTGCCGCCCTACATCGCCGCCAAGCGGGCCGAAGACGACCGGGACCGGTCCGACTACCAGACCTTGTTCGCCAGGTGGGACGGCTCGGTGGCCGCGCCGACCGCGGGCCTGCACTTCACCCCCGCCCTGATGGAGGCGATCCGCGCGCGGGGCGTTTCGACCCATGCGGTGACCCTGCACGTCGGCGCCGGCACCTTTCTGCCGGTCAAGGCCGAGGACACCGCCGACCACAGGATGCATTCGGAATGGGGCGAGGTGTCCGCCGGGACGGCCCAGGCCCTCAACGCCGTGAAGGCGGCTGGCGGGCGGATCGTCTGCGTCGGCACCACCTCGCTGCGGCTGTTGGAGAGCGCCACGGGCGAGGATGGCGTGGTCGCGCCCTTCCACGGCGACACGGCCATCTTCATCACCCCCGGCTACCGCTTCCGGGCGGCGGACGTGCTGATGACCAACTTCCACCTGCCGAAGTCGACCCTGTTCATGCTGGTCAGCGCCTTCGCCGGGCTGGAGGCGATGAAGGCCGCCTACGTCCACGCCATCGCGGACGGCTATCGCTTCTACTCCTACGGGGACGGCAGCCTGCTGTTCCGGTCGGACCGATGACCGAGGCTCTTCCGGAAGGCCTGGCGGATGGCCTGGACCGGCTGGCCGAGGCGGCGGAGCGGGCCGGAATGCGGGACCCGTGGCGGGTGTTCGGCGGCGCGGCGATGATCCTGGCCGGCCTGCGCGACTGGCGGCGCCCGACATCAACGTGCTGGCCAGCCCGGGCGACGCTCGCCGTCTGATCGACGCCCTGGGCGCCGAGGTCGTCACCGACCCCGGCGAAGGCCAGTTCCGCTCGCGGGTCTACGGACGCACCCGGGGCGAGGCGGTCCCGATCGAGGTGATGGCCGATCTGGAGGTCCGGACCGGCGCCGAATGGAGCCCCGTCGTCTTCGAGACCCGCATCCCGGTGGCGGCCGGCCGTCACATCCTCCATATCCCCGGCGTCGCCGAGCAGATCGCCATGGCGCGCCTGTTCGGACGGCCCAAGGACCTGGCCCGCGCCGACGCCCTCGAACGACTGACCGGCCCCGCATGACCTTCCCCTTCGACATCTCCGCCACCGACGGCCGCGCGCGCACCGGCGTGCTCAAAACGCCGCGGGGCGACATCCGCACCCCGGCTTCATGCCCGTCGGCACCGCCGCCACGGTGAAGGCTCTGACCGTCGACCAGGTGAAGCAGACGGGCGCCGACATCCTGTTGGGCAACACCTATCACCTGATGCTGCGTCCCGGGCCGGAGCGGATGCAGCGGCTGGGCGGGCTTCACGACTTCATGCGCTGGGACAAGCCGATCCTGACCGACTCGGGCGGCTTCCAGGTCATGTCGCTGTCGGGCATCTCGAAGCTGACCGAGGAGGCTGTGACCTTCTCCAGCCACATCGACGGCTCCAAGCACGTGCTGACCCCCGAGCGGTCGATCGAGATCCAGGCCGACCGCCTGGGCTCGGACATCGTCATGCAACTGGACGAGTGCGTGGCCTGGCCGGCCGAGGAGCGCGCGCGCGGTCCGGCATGGAGCTTTCGGCGCGCTGGGCGAAACGCTCCAAGGACGCTTTCGGGACCCGAGGGACCCAGGCCCTGTTCGGCATCCAGCAGGGCTCGACGTTCGAACATCTGCGCAAGGAGTCCTCCGAGCGGCTGCGGGAAATCGGCTTCGACGGCTACGCCATCGGCGGTCTGGCGGTCGGCGAGGGCCACCAGGCGATGTGCGAGGTGCTGGACTACGCGCCCTCGATGCTGCCCGCCGACCGCCCTCGCTATCTGATGGGGGTGGGCAAGCCGGTGGACCTGGTCGAGGCGGTCTGGCGGGGCGTGGACATGTTCGACTGCGTGCTGCCGACGCGGGCGGGCCGCCACGGCCAGGCCTGGACCTGGTCAGGGCCGATCAACCTGAAGAACGCCCGCTTCGCCGAGGACCAGGACCCGCTGGACCCCGAGGTCCCCTGCCCGGCCTCGCAGGCCTATTCAAAGGCCTATCTGCACCACCTGATCCGGGCCGATGAAATCCTGGGGAAGGTGCTGTTGAGCTGGCACAACATCGCCTTCTTCCAGGCGCTGACGGCGGCGATGCGGGCGGCGATCGCCGAAGGGCGCTTCGACCAGTTCCGCAAGGACTTCCACGCGCGGCATACGTCGAACGGGTGAGCTCATCGTCTCCCGTCCGTCATCCCGGGGCTTGAGCCGAGGATGACGAAGGTCAGGAGCGCCACCGCGCCAGGGCGTCTTCCAGCGACAGATCGGCCGGCTGCGGCTCTGGAACAGCCGCCCCGTCGCCGACTCTCGGCGCCAGGCCCGGCTGGACCACGCCCTGATCCACGAAGGTTCCACGCGCGCGGTTGTGCGGATGGGCGGGCGCCTCCTCCAGGGTCAGCACCGGGGTGACGCAGGCGTCGGTTCCGGCGAAATGCGCGGCCCAGGCGTCGCGGTCCCGGGCGGCGAACAGGGCTTCGAATCGGCCGTGAAGCGCGGGCCAGCCGGCCATGTCGAATTGGGGCGCTTCGTCCGGCGTCAAGTCCAGCCCTGCGATCAGGGCGGCGTAGAACTGCGGCTCCAGCGCGCCGACGGCCACGAACCGGCCGTCGCGGCAGGCGTAGCAGCGGTAGAAGGGCGCGCCGCCGTCCAGCAGGTTGGCGCCGCGGCGGTCGCTCCACAGGCCCCGCACCCGCAAGGCGTGGAACAGGCCTGTCAGCAGGGCTGAGCCGTCGGTCATGGCCGCGTCGACCCACCCGCCCCGCCCCTGTGGCCCTGGCCTCGAGCAGGCCGGCCAGCACGCCCGTGACCAGCATCATCGCCCCGCCGCCGTAGTCGCCGACCACGTTCAGCGGCGGACGCGGCGGGCGGTCGGGCTCGCCCATGCCGTGCAGGGCGCCGGACAGGGCGATGTAGTTCAGGTCGTGGCCGACCTCGTGGGCCTTAGGGCCCGTCTGGCCCCAGCCGGTGACACGGCCGTAAACCAGCCGCGGATTGCGCGCGGCGACGGCCTCGGGGCCCAGTCCCAGCCGCTCCATCACGCCGGGCCGGAAGCCCTCGATCAGGGCGTCGGCGCCGATGATCAGGTCTAGGACGCGGCCGTGGTCCGCCGGATCCTTCAGATTGACACCTACGGCGGGACGGCCCCGGTGCAGGATCTCGCCGCCGACGTCGCTGAACACCGGCGCGGCGGCGTCTCCGCCACGGCAGAGACGCAGCACCTCGGCCCCCAGGTCGGCCAGCACCATGCCGGCGAAGGTCACCGGCCCCAGGCCGTCGAACTCCAGGATGCGCAGTCCGGCGAGCGGTTTCATCCCTCTTGCCTAGCTTCTGGATCGCAAACCGTCGAGGCGACGCTTGACCCCGGCTCCGCTATGTCACAGAAGGCGCGTCGCCGAAGCGCGACCGCGCCCGGTTCGATGTGCGTCCTTAGCTCAGTTGGTTAGAGCATCTGACTTTTAATCAGAGGGTCCTCGGTTCGAGCCCGAGAGGACGTACCATCGAATTCCTTGATTTTCCTGGAATCCCTACACCGACACCTGGACCCGATCCGGCGGCGTCGGCCGCGTGGCCGGCCTGACCGTCCGCCGCCCTCCGTCGCTCCGCCGCGATTCGCGCCCGATCGGTGCGCGGCCTATCGAGGCGCCCGCCTCGCCGGACGCGGTCGCCGGCGCATTTCTGGACATAGCCACCCACCCCGGCCCCACCGACATAGACCCAGGTGGTCCGTTCGTTCGGCCCCATCGCCGGGCCGCCGTCGACGGTCAAGGGATGAGGTCCGATCGCGCCGGTGACAATCTCCCATTCGTCGCCCTGCACGCCATAGGCGGTGTCGAAGGCGCAGGCGCGCGGCGCGCTCAGGGGGCTGTTCCAGATCTGGGTCCGGGCGTCGCGGCGGCCGATCAGGGTCGCGTCCGTATCGCCCAGAACGCGCACGCCCTCGGGATGCGGCCAATCGATCGGCACGGCGTAGTTCGCCACGGTCGACGCCGCCAGCCAGCGGGCCAGCGGCGGCATGCGCGCGTTCATCACCGCGCCGGTGACATGGCCGCTGACGTCATTGTCGCCGGCCAGCGACAGCAGGCGGTCCATGGCCGGAGCGTCGACCTGCAGGCCGTCGAACAGCACGTCGATCGGTTGGCGGGCGGGGTTGGAGCCGCCGACCAGCAGCCGGAGAAAGTTCACCGTCCCGGGGCTGGCGCCGGGGTTCTCGTAGGTGATGTTGCGGAAACGGAAACGCAGGGGCTCGGCGATCCTGGAAACGTCGAAATGCAGGATGCCGAACCGGACCCCGTCGCCGTAGCTGACGAAGCGGACGTTTTCGAAGGTGTAGGTTCCGCCGACGACCTCCTCGGCGAACACGCATTCGCCGGTGGCGCTGACCTCCAGGGAGGTCGCGTAGATGACGCAGTTGCGCACCGTCGGATTGCGGCCGGCGATGTTGGCCATCTCGGCCGTCAGGTTCTCGTAGGTGATGTCCTCGCAGTTGCCGTGCATCTCGATCGCGCCGATGCCGGTCGACAGGTTCTCCAGGAAGCCGCCCGAAATCCGGATGTCGGCCGCCGGCACGGCGCCTTCGAAATCGCCGCTGCCCAGGGCGACGCAGTGGCGCCGGCTGTGCAGACCGCTGGGGGCCTCGATCACGCCCCGCTGGCTGTTGACCACGGCCAGGCAGTAGGCGTCGTCGTGCAGGGCCGTGCTTCTCAGGTGCTCGACATGGAAGTCGTAGCAGCGCTTCAGCTGGATGGCCGTGTAGGTCGCGCCCGCGTCGCAGGTCACGCCGGTCAGCCGGACCTTGCTGAAGCCGTCCAGTTCGAACACCGGCGTGCCCGCCGCCGGGGGCTTGATCCGCAGGCCTTCGACGTGGGCCGAGACGCCCTTCAGCTTGAACACCTGCACCTCGCGGGCGGCGAACCCCGGCGCGCCGTGCCAAACACCCTCAGTTGCCGGCCCGAGACCGTCTCGGCCACGCGGAACATCCGGCCGGCGCGGTAATAGCGCCGGAACGGCGCCTGGCTGAAATCGGCCGGATTCCAGACCAGGAAGACCTCGTCGGGCGCCAAACCGTGGTCGCGGCCGAAGCTGACGGTGCGGCCGCCGCGGGCGATGTCGGCGCTCAAACCTGCGATCCGCTCGACGCCCGGCGCGACGCTCAGCCGGCCGCCGTGCGAACAATCCAGGATCGCCCCCTGATCGGCGACGATGTTCAGCGTGGCGACATCGACGGTGATCGGCGTGTCCAGCCTCACGACCGACCCCGCCGGATGACGCAGCACGCCGCGACCGTCCGCCCATTCCAGGGCGCGCCTGTAGGCCGCGCTGTCGTCGGAGACGCCGTGACAGCCGAACATGGCCGGGGTCGCGCTGGTGACCGCCAGCTCCCACCACCTGCCGTCGCCCGAGCGGAACTTGCCGGCGTGGTCGGGCTCGGTCTCGACCTGCCGCCACAGCGCCGCCGCGCCGTCCCCCTGCGGCCAGGTCGCCCTGGGTCAACAGGAACCGGGTATGGTCCGGCCAGGCTGCGGCCTGGGCCTGGGCGCGGGTGGCCACCAC
>NZ_JBNFOJ010000098.1:0-9976 GCF_057364705.1 Brevundimonas sp. CURTG3B2_SDJG | reverse complement strand
CGCACCGCCGTCCTCGACCCGCCCCCGGTCCCCGGATTGCCGCCGCAGTCGACCAGCCACCACCTCCTCGCCGCCGGCGGTGCGGCGGATAGCCGGGGCTCCAGTCGGGGCGGTGCCGGCGATAGTCGTAGCGCCGCTGGCCGCCCCGGTGTCGATAGGTCCGCGTCGGCGGGTCCAGCAGCACACCGAAGTTCGGCCGCGTCTGGCTCTCCACCTTGGCGGCCACCTGGGCGTTGGCGCCCGGCGCGTCGGACAGGGCGAAGACCGCGACCGAGGCGGCGATGACGGCCGCGCCGCCGATGAGCTTGCCGAGGCCGAAGGGGGTACGGGTCGTCATGGGTTCACGCCCTCCTTAGCGGCGCTGCGAACGCGAGACCTGGGCCAGGACCGCCTGCAGGCGGGCCGCCGAGGGGCCGAAGCCGGACAGGGCGGAATCGATGCGAAGCGCCACGGCCTGGGCCTTGTCCTGGTCCGCCACTCCAGCGACGCCCAGGGCGAAGTAGCTGGACATGGCGAACTTGGCCTCGGGGCTGCCCTGCCGCGCCGCCTCCTCGAACCATTTGAAGGCGCGGGCGTAGTCGGCGGGCAGTCCGATGCCCTCGGCGTACATCACCGCCAGCACCAGCTGCGCCTCGGACGAGCCGTTCACCGCCGCCAGCTGGATGGCGCGCACCCGCTCCAGATAGGACAGCCGGCCCTCCATCGGATGGCCCAGCATCGCCTCCAGCGTCTCCACCTGACGCTTGGACAGATCCTCCGGGCGCTGGGCCGCCGTCTCGGTCACGCCCAGATACCGCAGCGCCCGGCCGACGTGGATGAACGGCAGCTCGCTCGCCATCCGCGACAGGGCGTATTCATAGGCGTCGCCGCGCGGCCGGCTCTCGTCCGAGAAGGGCACGCCCGACTGGGGCGCGGTGTTGGGATAGAATTCGAAGGGCGGAGTCCATTGCCGCGCCTTCACCTCGACGAAGCGCTGGTACTGGCTGCGGCTGGGCGCCGAACGCTCGAAGTCGCGCATCAGCACATAGGCGCCGACGTCCCCCGTCTGCACCGCCAGGTAGTTGTACAGATAGGCGTCCACGTCGTTGCGCTGGAACAGGCTGGTGGCCGCCGGATAGCCGCGCCGGGCGCCGGCGGTCGCCCTCGCCGCCGCCCTGCGGCTGCCCCCGTCCCCAGGCCTCGCGGGCCTGGCGGTTGTCCTCGGGTTCGCCGAACGGGCCGTACAGGCCGTCGTGCAGCCGGGCCAGGGTGCGGTAGCCTTCGGCGTCCTGGGTCGACAGCACGTAGATCACCCGATCGCGGACGGCCTCCTGCTCCTCGCGGGTCATCGCGGCCAGAAGGCGGTCCAGCTTCTCGTAGGCGGCGTGACGCTCCCAGGCGCGGCAGTCGTCGTAGCGCGACAGCGGCCGCCAACCGCCCCAGCCGCCGGTGTTCACCCGGTTGATCGGCGCATAGCCCTCGTCGTTCGCCAGCGCCATGGCGTACCAGGTGGCGCTCTCGATCGGGTCCTCGATGTTCTTGTCGGTCGCCCGGACCGCCGAATAGCGCGCGCCCAGCTCCAGCTGGGCGAAGAAGTCGTTCTGGAAGGCGGCGCGGCGCAGCGCCCGCAAGCCCGTCTCCTGGGCGTTGAACTCCGAGCCGGTCAGGGAGGCCGGGCGCGGACAGCTGTTGGAGCGCGCGTCGTTCGCCTGCCAGAAGCGCACCCCGCCGCGGTCGCCGCATGAGGCTATGGTGAAGGCCGCCAGGGCCAGGACGCCCGCCACGGCGGCGATCGCGACAGGTCCGCGGGAGCGGCCGAAGCGCGAGCGTCCGTCATGGTTGCCTTCGCCCTCGGCCATCCGTCCCCTCGCACGCCTGAACGGGCGATTCCGCCCCAGCCCGTTAACCTTTGCGCGACCGCGACAGTCCGGTCGAGTTAACGTCCTGTCAAGGTTAACGCTGTTTTGCGACAAAGCGTTGCCGCAGCACGGCCGTTTTGTGTCCGATGGCCCGGTTTTCCACCGAAATCAGCCCCTTGCGATTCGCCTGTCAGGCGAGAACGCCGCCCTCGCGCCGTCCGCGCCGACCGCCTATATGCGGCCGGACCCTTCAGGAGACCCGCGCCTATGGCCTATGTCGCCCGCGACGACCGCCCTGCCGACAAGGCCGCCCGCTACGCCGAGGTCGAGGCCGAAATTCTGGCCGTGCTGGACGGCGAGCCGAACCGCGTCGCGCGCATGGCGACCGTCGCCTCCATGCTCGCCGACGCCTTCCCGGCCTTCTTCTGGACGGGTTTCTACGTCGTCGACGCCGACCGTCCGCAAGAGTTGGTCGTCGGCCCCTACCAGGGCACCCTGGGCTGCCTGCGCATCCCCTTCGGCCGGGGCGTCTGCGGCGCGACCGCCGCGACCCGGACGACCCAGATCGTCGAGGACGTTCACGCCTTCCCCGGGCACATCGCCTGCGACAGCCGTTCGGCCAGCGAGATCGTGGTCCCGGTGCTGGGCGCCTCGGGCGACCTGATCGCCGTCTTCGACGTCGACGCCGTCGAGAAGGCCGCCTTCGACACGACGGACGCCGAGGCCCTTGAGCGGCTGCTCGGCAAGGTGTTCGCGGCCTGACGGCGGACGCGAGCCTCGGGGTGTACTTTCAGCGGGCCTCAAATCTCGCCGTGGCGGGCTTTGGCGACGAATTGTGCACGATGCGCACTCGAAATTTTCGGTCGCGGCCCCGGTTCGATTCTGCACTATGTGCACCCGTTTTTCTTCTGAATGGAGCGACCCATGTCTGATCGGGTGATCGTGGTGACCGGCGGCCACGGTGTGCTGGGCCGCGCCGTCGTCGAGGCCGCCCTGGCCGACGGGCTGAAGGTCGCGGTGATCGACCATGCCTCGGGCCTGCCCACGCCCGACGGCGTGCTGGAGCTGGGCGGCGTGGACCTGACCGATCCCGCCTCGGCCGCGACCGCGATCGACGCGGCCGCGGCGCATTTCGGCCGCCTGGACGCCCTGCTGAACGTCGCCGGCGGCTTCGTCTGGCAGACCACCGAGGACGCCCAGCCCGCCTGGGACCGGATGTTCGCCCTCAACCTGAAGACCGCGCTGAACGCCAGCCGCGCCGCCCTGCCCCATCTCAAGCGCTCGGACGAGGGGCGGATCGTCAACGTCGGCGCCAACGGCGGGCTCAAGGCCGCCGCCGGCATGGGCGCCTACGCCGCCTCCAAGTCCGGGGTCCACCGGCTGACCGAAGGCCTGGCCGAGGAGCTCAAGTCCACCTCGGTGACCGTCAACGCCGTCCTGCCCTCGATCCTGGACACCGAGCAGAACCGCAAGGACATGCCCGACGCCGACCCGGCGAAATGGGTCCGGCCCTCCGACCTGGCCCGCGTCATGCTGTTCCTCGCCTCGCCCGAGAGCCGCGCGATCACCGGCGCCCTGGTCCCGGTCACGGGCCGGGTGTGATCCTTCCCTGTTCCGCTCATCCCCCGCGAAAAGCGGGGACCCAGCGCTTTGGGCGAAAGGCGCGGAACGTTTGGCTATCGAGCTGGCCCACGCACCTTCGTTGGAAAGAACTGGGTCCCCGCTTTCGCGGGGATGAGCGGAATGAACAAGCCTGATCTCACCCGCAGCGTCCTCTATCTCCCCGCCAGCAACCCTCGCGCCATCGAAAAGGCGCGGAGCCTGGACTGCGACGCCGTCATCCTGGACCTCGAGGACGCCGTCGCCCTCGACGCCAAGGCCGAAGCCCGGCGCGCCGCGTCCAGGCGCTGACCGCGGGCGGCTTCCGCCCCCGCGTCGGCGTGCGAGTCAACGGCCTGGACACGCCCTGGGGCGCCGACGACCTGACGGCTCTCGCCGGGCTTTCGCCCGCCTTCGTGGTCGCCCCCAAGATCGAGAGCGCCGAGGCGGTCCGAGACGTGGCCGCTCGGTTGCCGAACGGGGTTCCGCTCTGGGTCATGATCGAGACGCCCCTGTCCGTCCTTCGCCTGGACCAGATCGCCGGCGCCGGCGCGCCCCTGGCGGCCCTGATGCTGGGAATCAACGACTTCGGCGAGCGGATGAACCTGGTGCTGGGCCCCGATCGCGATCCGCTGAAGCCCTGGCTGGCCGCGGTCGTCGCGGCGGCCCGGGGGCACGGCCTTCTGGCCATCGACGGCGTGGTCAACGCCACCGAGGACTCAGAGCGGCTCCAGGCCGAATGCCGTCAGGGCCGCGCCTTCGGTTTCGACGGCAAGAGCCTGATCCACCCGGCCCAGATCGGCGCCGCCAACGCGGCCTTCTCCCCCTCGCCGGAGGAGATCGCCCGCGCCCGCGAGATCGTCGCCGCCTTCGCCGCCGCCGACGCGCAAGGGAGGGGCGCCATCCGCCTGGGCTACCGCATGGTCGAGCGCCTGCACCTGGCCGCCGCCGAACGCCTGCTGGCCCGTCTCGACCCGAGCGCCTGACGCGCCTATCTAGTCAGTCCAGAAACAGAACGGGCGCCCTCAAGCAGCGAGGCGCCGCACCGTCATCCCCGCGAAGGCGGGGACGAGCGTTAGGGGCTCTTAGAAGAGTATGACCAAAGCCGTCATCGCCGCCACGGGCCTGTTCACGCCCGACCAGTCGATCTCGAACGAGGAGTTGGTGGCCGCGTACAACGCCTACGCCACGCGCTTCAACGAAACCCACGCCGCCGAGATCGCCGAGGGCGACGTCGCCGAGCTGACCCCCTCGTCGGTGGAGTTCATCGAGAAGGCCTCGGGCATCAAGAGCCGCTTCGTGCTGGACAAGGCCGGCGTGCTCGATCCCGCGCGCATGGCGCCGAACATTCCGGAACGCTCCAACGACGAGCTGTCCGTCCTGGCCGAGATGGCCGTGAAGGCCGCCCGGCAGGCGATCGCCGCCTGGGGCAAGCCGGCGTCCGAGATCGGCGCGGTCCTCTGCGCCGCCTCCAACATGCAGCGCCCCTACCCGGCCATGGCCATCGAGGTGCAGCAGGCCCTGGGGATCGACGGTTTCGCCTTCGACATGAACGTGGCCTGCTCCTCGGCCACCTTCGGCATCAAGACCGCCGCCGACTTCATCGCCTCGGGCTCGGTCAAGGCGGTGCTGATGGTCAATCCCGAGATCTGCTCGGCCCACCTGAACTTCAAGGACCGCGACAGCCACTTCATCTTCGGCGACGTCGCCACCGCCGTCATCGTCGAGGCCGAGGACCAGGCCCCGCCGGGCGGCTGGGAGATCCTGGGCACGCGGCTGAAGACCACCTTCTCCAACAACATCCGCAACAATTTCGGCTTCCTGAATCGGCCTGCCGAAACGACCGAAGCGCTGTCGGGCCGCTCGGCCTCAAGTAGCGAAGCGGTAGGCCAAACCGACAAACTTTTCGTCCAGCAAGGACGAAAAGTGTTCAAGGACGTGGTGCCGATGGTCTCGGACATGATCGTCGACCACGCCGCCGACCTGGGCCTGGATCCCACGGGCCTGAAGCGCCTGTGGCTGCATCAGGCCAACATCAACATGAACCAGTTCATCGGTCGCAAGGTGCTGGGCCGCGAGCCCGAGCCGCACGAGAACGTCATCATCCTGGACGAGTACGCCAACACCTCGTCCGCCGGCTCCATCATCGCCTTCCACCTGCACCAGGACGGCTTCGCGCCCGGCGACACCGGCCTGATCTGCAGCTTCGGCGCCGGCTATTCCGCCGGAACGGTCTTCGTCCGCAAGCGGGCGTAGGACCAAGCCGAGCGTTCGCCAGGCCCTCCCCCTCATCCGCTCATCCCGGCGAAGGCCGGGACCCAGATGACCTAACCAGCCTTCGATAGCCGGGCGGGGAAGCTCAAGCCCGCGGCCAGTGTTTCGCGATCTGGATCCCGGCCTTCGCCGGGATGAGCGGATTGAGTGCTCCGCGTGCGGCCGATCCGCGCCATCGCAATACCCGCGTCCTCATTGCGGTTGATTATGATAGTCGTTCGCAGTAATTGCCCGCCACCTTATCCAAGCGGGGCCGTTCATGCGCACTCTCCTCCTCTCTTCCGGGCTCGCCGCCCTAGCCGTCGCCGCCGCGCCCGCCGCCCTGGCTCAGACGCCGATCACCCTGGCCGCCGCGCCGACGGCCGAGGACCCGACCCAGCTTCCGGCCGTAACGGTCCTGGCGACCCGCACCGAGACCCGCGTCGACGAGGCCCCCGCCACCGTCACCGTCTTCACCGACCGCGACATCGAGGCGATGCTGGCCACCGACATCAAGGACCTGGTCCGCTTCGAGCCCGGCGTCAGCGTCGTCAGCCAGCCGGCCCGCTTCGGCGCCGCGCTCGGAACCTCGGGCCGGGCCGGCAACGAGGGCTTCACCATCCGCGGCCTGGGCGGCGACCGCGTCCTGATGGTCGTGGACGGGACCCGCATCCCCGACGGCTTCGTCTTCGGCGCCCAGAGCGTCGGCCGGGGCGGCTACGCCGACCTGGACCTGATGAAGTCGGTGGAGATCCTGCGCGGCCCGGCCTCGGCCCTGTACGGCTCGGACGGCGTCGCCGGCGCCGTCAGCTTCACCACCCGGGACCCGGCCGACCTGATCCGCCCGGGCGAGACCTTCAGCTTCCGCGCCCGGGTCGGCTACAACTCCGCCGACGAGGGGCTGACCAAAGTCCGCGATCGTCGCCGGCCGCCGCGCGCCGTCTCGGCCATGCTGGCCTGGACCGGCCGCGACGCCGCCGAGACCGAGACCCAGGGCACGGTCACCGGCGAGGAGACCGTCCCCGTCACCATCGGCACGCCGCCCGTGACCGCGCCCGGCTTCAACTACGGCCTGCGCACCATCGCCAATCCGCAGGAGATCAGCTCCGACGCCTGGCTGGCCAAGCTGGTGTGGGACGTCGCCCCCGGCCACAGCCTGCGCTTCACCTACGATCGCTATCAGATGGACATGGACGCCCAGGTGCTGAGCGGCCGGACGAGCCGCTTCGTCAGCGCTCCGCCGGCGGCCGCCACGGCCGTACTGAACCTCGTCGCCGCCGACACCACCGAGCGCGAGCGCTTCGGGCTGGACTGGCGGATCGACGACGCCCTGGGCCTGGACAACGCCCAGGTCTCGGTCTTCCAGCAGGACGCCACCACCCGGCAGTACACCTTCGAGGACCGCGTCGGGACCGACCGCATCCGCGACAACTGGTTCAACAACGAGGTCTTCGGCGTCGCCGCCTACGGCGTGAAGACCCTGGGCATGCACCGCCTCACCTTCGGCGGCGACTGGTCCGAGACCACCCAGGAAGGCATCCGCGACGGCACGGTCCCGCCGTTCGGCGAGACCTTCCCGACCAGCCCCTTCCCGCGGACCGACTACGTCCTGGCCGGCGCCTTCCTGCAGGACGAGATCAGCCTGCTGGACGGCGCCCTGAAGATCATCCCCGCCCTGCGCTGGGACTCCTACGAGCTGTCGACGGCCAGCGACCCGCTCTACGTCGGCGCCCGCGCGGATCAGCAGGACGACCACATCTCGCCCAAGCTGGGCGTCGTCTGGTGGGGCACGGACCAGTTCGGCGTGTTCGCCAACTGGGCCGAGGGCTTCAAGGCCCCCACGCCCAGCCAGGTCAACAACGGCTTCAGCAACATCGCCTCGGGCTATACCTCCGTGCCGAACCCGGACCTGCGGCCCGAGACCAGCCAGAGCGTCGAGATCGGCCTGCGCGTCCGCGACGTGCCCCTGTTCGGCGCTCGCGTCGCCGGCCAGCTGGTCGTCTTCCAGTCCGACTACGAGGACTTCATCAGCCAGCAGCAGGTCGGCGGCGACTTCACCCCCGGCAACCCGGCGGTCTTCCAGTTCGTCAACTTCACCGACGTCGAGATCGAGGGGGTCGAAGCCAAGGCCGACGCCTTCTGGGAGAACGGCGTCAACGCCCGCCTCGCCATCGGCTACGCCGAGGGACAGTCGACCAGCAACGGCCGCACCACCGCCCTGGCCAGCATCGATCCGCTCAAGGTCGTGTTCGGCCTCGGCTATGACGATCCCGCGGGCCGGTTCGGCGCCCAGGCGATCGCCACCTGGTCGCAAGCCAAGAGCAACGGTACGACCACCGGCCTGGCCTGCTACAGCCCGGCCCCGACGGCCACCGCCGGCTGCTACACCGGCGACGACGTCGCCCTGCTGGACCTGACCGCCTATTGGACGATCAACGAGCAGGTCACGGCCCGCGCCGGCGTCTTCAACGTCTTCGACGAGACCTACAGCTGGTGGAGCGACGTGCGCGGCGTGGCCAACAGTTCGGCGGTCAAGGACGCCTACACCCAGCCGGGCCGCAACTTCGGCGTCTCGCTGGCCTTGCGGTACTGAACCGGCCAGACGATAACGCGACTGACTCGCATTAGAAGGAGGCCGCCATGCGCCGCGCCCTGCTGACCACCGCCGTCCTGGCCGCCGCCCTGGCGGTCGTCGCTCCCGCCTTGGCCCAGACCGCGCCGGCCGCGGCCCAGGCCCAGGCCCAGGCCAGCCAGTTCGAGCGGGATCGCCAGTCGATCCTGGCCCAGGCCGGCCAATGGCGTGTCCGCTTCGACATGCGCGAGAACGTCAGCTTCCGCGAGGGCTACGAGCCGCTGGAGGAGAAGCTGTCGGCCGGCGACGAGATCGTCCGCGTCGTCTACGACGACGGGACGCGCATCAGCCTGCAGCACATCCTGGTGATGGGCGACGACGCGGGGAACCACTTCGTCATCAAGCACTGGCGCCAGGACTGGGTCTACGAGCCCGAGACCGTCCTGACCTACGCCGGCCCGAACCGTTGGACCCTGACGCCGGTCTCGGCGGACCAGCGCCGCGGGGCCTGGTCCCAGACGGTCTGGCAGACCGACGATTCTCCGCGCTACGGCGGCGTCGGCCGCTGGGACTACGACCACGGCGTCTCGGAGTGGTCCAGCGCTCCGACCTGGCGTCCGCTGGCCCGCCGGGACGCGGTCCGCGACCCGATCTACGACCGCTACCTGGGAACCAACCGCCACGCCCTGACGCCGGCCGGCTGGGTGCATATCCAGGACAACGTCAAGATGGGCCAGGCGGAGGGCGACGGCGGCGATCCGGTCGCCATCGTCCAGGAGGATGTGATCAACACCTACCGGGCGGTCACCAACTACGATCCCAAGCCGGGCGACGACTACTGGACCGCGACCCAGGACTACTGGGCCGGCGTCCGCGCCGCCTGGGACCAAGCGATCGTCCGCTCGGGCGGCCTCTACCTGGAGGAAGAAGCCAACCGCGGCGCCGTCACCGGCAAGCCGCTGATGGACTGGGCCGAAGAGGTCCAGGCGGGCACGCTGACCACCGAGGCCGCGATCGCCCAGGCCCGCGAACTGATCGGCCGCGCGACGGTCGCGCCGGCGGGCTGATCTCCGTCATCGCAGGGCCGCTCGAAGAGCGAACCCTTCCATTTCCCCGTCATCCCGGGGCTGAGCGCAGCGAAGACCCCGGGCCCCAGGAGAGCGGCTCGATATCCAACCCGCGTCCGGCGTCGACGGCGCGCACCTGGGTCCCGGGTTCGCTCTTCGAACGCCCGGGATGACGGAATACTGACCGCGCCTATTCCGTCCGCTCTAGCCACCCCCGATACCGCGCTAGCCGCCCCAGCAACGGCGCGACGATCTCGACGTCGAAGACGAACCGCCCTTCCGCATCCACCGCCTCGTGCGCCCGGGTGGACGGCCTCAGGGCCCTCGGCAGGGGGATCGGCCCCAGCCGCCAGCCCTCGACCCGATAGACCAGCCGGCCATCCTCGGGCGTCAGGGTCAGCTCCATGCTCAGCGGCCCAAACCGCTCATGGACCCGTCCGCCGGGTCGGGGCCGCGACAGGACGCTGGAGAAGGCGTGCCCCCCGATCCGGCGTCGCCAGACGGACCGGTCCCCGTCCGCCCTCGATCGCGCACCTCGGCCGGGGCAGACGCCCTGGGCGCTCGGGGAAAGCCCCACGACACGCGCCGCCAAGCGCGGCCAGGGGGCCGGAGGGCGCCCCTCGGTCATCGCTTTCGCCCCGCCACAG
>NZ_JBNFOJ010000097.1:0-10035 GCF_057364705.1 Brevundimonas sp. CURTG3B2_SDJG | reverse complement strand
GATGCGGGCGGCGGCCAGGCCCTGACGGAAGAGCGCCGTGTCCTGAGCGTTCAGCACGCGCGGCTCGTTGGTCACCCGGACCCGGCCGGCGCGGAGGCGTAGTAGGGCGTCTGCGGGGGGATCAGGCTTTCGGGCGCGGGGGCGACGAGGGCCAGCACGGCCGCCAGACTGGTTCCGATCATAAGGTGTCCGATCCCCATTCGTTGCGGTTGCGGTCGGCCGACCGGCAACCTACCCTCCAGCGTTCAACATCCGGCGACCGTCGCCCAATCCCACGCAGGACCATCGTTTCAATGACCGCCCCCTTGTTCAAGGGCGTGATCACCGCCCTGATCACACCACTTCGTGACGGAAAGGTGGACGAAGCCGCCTTCACGAGGCTGCTCGAACGCCAGATCGCGGCCGGGGTTCACGGCGTGGCGCCGATGGGGACGACGGGCGAGAGCGCCAGCCTGCACCTGGACGAGCACAAGCGGGTGGTCGAGCTGTGCGTCGAGGTCGCCCGCGGCCGGGTGCGCGTCATCGCCGGCGCCGGCTCGTCGGCCACCGACAAGGCGATCGACCTGGTCCGCCACGCCAAGACCGTCGGGGCCGACGGCGCCCTGGTCGTCACCCCCTATTACAACCGGCCTTCGCAGGCGGGGATGGCGGCGCATTTCGAGGCGATCGTCGACGCGGTCCAGCTGCCGATCCTGCTGTACAACGTTCCCGGCCGGACCGGCGTCGACCTGGCTAATGAAACCGTCGCCAGGCTGGCGGCCCATCCCAACATCGTGGGGATCAAGGACGCCACCGGCGACCTGTCGCGCGTCAGCTGGATGCGCGCCAACATCGCCGCGGGCCAGTTCGACCTGATCTCGGGCGACGATCCCAGCTACCTGGGCTACCACGCTCACGGCGGCGTCGGCGTCATCTCGGTGACCTCCAACGTGGCGCCGGAAGCGATGGTAGCGCTGCATCAGGCGGCCGAGGCGGGCGACTACGCCGGCGCCCGCATCTGGCAGGATCGCCTGATCGGCCTGCACAAGGGCTTGTTCCTGGACAACTCGCCCTCGCCGGCGAAATACGCCCTGTCGCGGCTGCAGCTGTGCGGGGAGGAGGTCCGCCTGCCGCTGGCCCCCACGGCCGACGCCGTCAAGCCGGCCATCGATCGCGCCATGGCGGACGCGGGATTGGGCTGATGGCGTCCGACAAGCCGAAGACCAAGGTTATCGCCGAGAACCGGCGGGCCAAGTTCGACTATTTCCTGGAGGACTACACCGAGGCCGGGATCCAGCTGCTGGGCACCGAGATCAAGGCGCTGCGCGACGGCCGGGCCAACATCGCCGAATCCTATGCGGCGGTGGAGGGGAGGGAGATCGTGCTGATCAACGCCGACATCCCGCCCTACAAACAGGCCAACCGCTTCAACCACGAGCCGCGCCGGCCCCGTAAGCTGCTGCTGCACAGGAAGCAGATCGACAAGATGATCGGCGCCGTCCAGCGCGACGGCCAGACCATCATCCCGGTGCGCCTGTACCTGAACGAGGCCGGCAAGGCGAAGCTGGAGATCGCCCTGGCCAAGGGCAAGAAGCTGCACGACAAGCGCCAGGCGAGCGCCGACCGCGACTGGCAGCGCGACAAGGCCCGGCTGATGAAGGAGCGGGGCTAGACGCCTCAGCTCGCCAGCGGCGTGGCGTCCAGCACGCCCGGCGTCGGCGCGGTGAGGTAGGCGTCCGCCCCGCCGGCCCCGACCGACGGCTTGATCATTGGCTGGATCATGATCCCCAGCATCGCGATCAGGGCCGCGACCACCAGCGCCAGCAGCGCCGTTCTCCGTTCCTGGGGCGTGAAGACCCCGTTCCGCCTACGCATGACAGCCTCCAAAGCTGTCCGGACAACGGCGGATGGAGGCCGGTGTTCCTGCCGGCGACGCTTGGCGTCGCCGCGGACTGATTCGCGTTGCGCGAGAGCCACACCGGAGCGGAGCGCCCCCGGGATTCAGGTCAAGGACGGTCGTCCCGGACGGCGCCGGCGCGGGGGCGGCCGATCTGGGACAGCAGGTCGTTCAGGTCCACGAAGACGTCGGCTTGGCGGCGAAGCTCGTCGGCGATCTGGGGCGGCTGGGTCTTCACCGTGGAGACCACGGTCACCCGCACCCCCTTGGCCTGGACGGCCTGCACCAGCCGCCGGAAGTCGCCGTCGCCGGAGAACAGGACGACATGATCCAGTCGCGGCGCAAGCTCCAGCATGTCGACCGCGATCTCCATGTCCATGTTGCCCTTGGTGCGGCTGTGGCCCTGGGCGTCGGTGAAGCGCCGGACCGGCTTCGTCACCACGGTGAAGCCGTTGTAGTCCAGCCAGTCGACCAGGGGCTTGATCGGCGAGAACTCCTCGCCCTCGATCACGGCCGTATAGTAGTAGGCGCGGACCAGGACGCCGCTCGCGCGATACAGCTCCACCAGCTTCTTGAAGTCGAGATCGGTGTTCAGCGCCTTGGCGGCGGAGTACAGATTGGCTCCGTCGATGAACAGGGCGATGCGTTCGGTCGGATATGGCGTCATGGAAACGGACCCGGAAAATGCGGCAGGCGTCCAGGTTCCCGTCGCAATAGACGGCGAACCCGATCTGGACCAAGCCGTCATCGTCGCGCTGGGCTGCAATGACAAGGGGGCCTGGACCGATTGCCGCCAGGCCCTGGAGGCGGCCCTGGCCCGCTTCCGCTGCGAGGGGATCGACGTGGTGGCGCGGTCGTCCTGGTGGACCTCCGCCGCCTGGCCCGATCCGACCGATCCGCCGTTCCTGAACGGCGTGGTCCTGGTCCGCACCGCGCACGGCCCCCACGCCCTGATGGCCGCCCTGGGCCGGATCGAGGACGCCTTCGGTCGACGCCGAGAGGTCCGCAACGCCCCGCGCACCCTGGACCTGGACCTGATCGCCTACGGCCGGGACGCCGGCGACGTGGACGGCCTGATCCTGCCGCACCCCCGCGCCGCCGAGCGGCTGTTCGTCATGGGTCCGCTGGCCGAGATCGCGCCCGACTGGACCCATCCCGTCGATGGGGGCTCCGCCCAGACGCTCGCCGAAACCAGTTCCGTCGGCACGGACGCCAAGCCCGTCCCGGTCCGCTGACCGGGTTCAGCGGCTCGGTCGGACCGTTTCGACAAAGCCGAGGACATCGGTGTCCAGATCGGGCTCCCGGCGACACAGGCGCTCCAGCGCCGCCGCGGTCATCGCGGGAGTCAGGCCAACCGGCTCATCCGCGCGCAGGTCGCTGTCGTAGGCCTCGAACGACTGGACGGACAAGGGTTCCAGAGATCGCGCCTCGCAGTCCATGCGCTGACGGAAGACGACATGGGATGCGCCGCCGATCGCCGGGCGGCGGTTGACCAGAACCAGATCGACCTCGGGCGTCCAGGCCGAAACGCCGGCGACATTGACGCCCAGGACCTGGTCGTCTGTCTCCGCGACCTTCTCCCAGGCGTTCGCGGTCAGCCGCGCGACGTTCAGCAGGCTGCCGAGCTGACGGTAGACGTCGCGCGTGCCGTCGACGGTGTAGGCGCAGGCCTCCCTCATCATCGGTATCTGCAGGTCCCGGGGGACCAGGCCCTGGAGCGAGTCCGAAGACCGGTCGAGGAGCAGGGGCTCGCCGTCCGGGCCGTAGAAGGCGGCGGCGGTCACTCGGCTCAGGCCCTCGGCGCAGTCGAGCGTGTTCTCCAGGATGACGTAGTCGCGGCCGTCCGCCCGGGTCAGGGCGCCGATCAGGACGGAACGGTAGGTCGAGGGACCGCCCGGCGTCTGGCCTGCGACGTCCACGGCGCCGGCGACGCCGTTCTCCACGCCCACCCAGACCCAGGCCTCGGGCGGGGTTTGGGGAAACGGCGCGGCGGCCAGGGACAGGGCGGCGAGGGCGGCGATCATCGGCGAAAACCTCGTAAGGGATGACGAGACCCTACAGATCGCCGCGCCATCCCCGCCAGACGATTCCTGACGGGTGTTATCCCGCTGTTGACCCGGAGCCGCCCTGCGTCGAACGTCCGGCCCAGGGTCGTTCAGGAGCATGACGTGATCATCTGGTCGGGTTGGGGCATTCTCGTGCCTCTGTATGTGGTCGTCGCCTTCGGGCTGAGCCTTGTGGGGGTGTCCGCCCTGGGTCTGGCGGACCCGTGGGAGCCGGCGGTCGGCTTCGCGGTCGCGGGCCTTCTGGCCGGCGCCGCCATCTTCTTCACCGCCCGCAAGCTTGACGCCCGCGAGGGCCGGGTCCTGCTGGACGAGAAGACGGGGCAGCGCGTCCTGCTCAAGCCCTCGGCCGGCAGCTTCTTCTTCATTCCGACCCGCTTCTGGGCCTTCATCGCCCCCGCGGTCGGCCTGCTGTTCGGGGCCGTCATGGCGATGGGCGGGGCCTAGGAGCCGCTTTCGTCGCCCATGCGGCGTTGCACAATCGGGCCTGACCCTATATTTTGTGCGGTTCTCCCCCGCGCCCGAGGAAATTCATGGCCCGCGTTACTGTCGAAGATTGCATCGAGAAGGTGCCGAACCGTTTTGGTCTGGTTCTGCTGGCCGGCCACCGCGCCCGCAACATCGCCAACGGCGCCGCGCTGACGCTCGACCGCGACAACGACAAGAACCCGGTCGTGGCCCTGCGCGAGCTCGCCGAGGACACCGTGGTCCCCGACGAGCTGCAGGAGAACATCATCACCACGCTGCAGCGCGTCGACGAGCGCACCGAGGCCGAGGACGAGGCGGAGACCGTCGCCCTGCTGGCCGAGCCGCAGCACATGAACATGGCGGAAGCCGAGCTGATCCGCGCGCTGCAGAGCGACCGCGACGGCGGGCAGGAGGAGCGGTACTGACGGCAGACTCCGCCAACGGTATCACCATCCTGCCGGCGCGGACCTCGCAGCCCGCGCCGACCCCTGAAGCTGCCAATCTGAACGACCCTTCGGAGGCCTCGCCGTCTCCGGCGGCGCCCGAGGCCGTCCGCAGCAAGGTGTTGCGCCAGTTCGAGCTGGTCGAAGCCGTCAAGGCCTACGATCCGACCGCCGACGAGGCGCTGCTGAACCGCGCCTACGTCTATGCGATGAAGATGCATGGCTCGCAGCTGCGGGCCTCCGGCGACCCCTATTTCGCCCATCCCATCCAGGTCGCCGGCATCCTGACGGACTACCGGCTGGACACCGCGACCATCGTCACCGCCCTGCTGCACGACGTGGTCGAGGACACCTCGGCCACCCGCGACGACATCGCCGGCATGTTCGGCGAGGAGATCGCCGTCCTGGTCGAGGGCGTGACCAAGCTCAGCCGGCTGGAGCTCCAGGCCGAGCACACCCGCCAGGCCGAGAACCTGCGCAAATTCATTCTGGCCATCAGCCGGGACGTGCGGGTCCTGCTGGTGAAGCTGGCCGACCGTCTGCACAACATGCGGACGCTGAAGTACGTCAAGCCCGAGAAGCGCGAGCGGATCAGCCGCGAGACCCTGGAGGTCTACGCCCCTCTCGGTCGGTCGATCGGCATTCACTCCATCGCCTCCGAGCTGGAGGAGCTGGCCTTCGAGCACCTGAACCCAACCGCGCGCACCGCCATCGAGCGCCGGCTGGAGGCCCTGAAGCTCGAGCATGGCCGCGCCATCGACGGCGTGTCCCACGAGGTCGAGCGCGTCCTGGCCGAGGCGGGGGTGCCCGCCCGCGTCCTGGGCCGGCAGAAGACCCCGTACTCGATCTGGCGGAAACTCCAGCGCAAATCGGTCGGCTTCTCATCCCTGTCCGACATCTACGGCTTCCGCGTCATCGTCGAGGCCGAAGACGACTGCTACCGGGCGCTGGGCGTCATCCACCGCGCCTGGCCCATGGTGCCCGAACGGTTCAAGGACTTCATCTCGACGCCCAAGTCGAACAACTACCGCTCGTTGCACACCACGGTCGTGGGCCCCGGCGGACTGCGCATCGAGATGCAGATACGCACCGAAGCCATGAACCGGGTGGCCGAGGACGGCGTGGCCGCCCACTGGGCCTACAAGAACAAATCCTACGGCTTCGACCGCGAGGCCATGGCCGCCGACGGCGGACGCGACCCGCTGCAGAACCTGCGGCACCTGGTGCAGGTCATCGAGCATGGCGAGGGCGGCGAGGACTGGGTCGAGCACGCCAAGCTGGAGATGTACCTCGAGCAGGTCTTCGTCTTCACGCCAAAGGGCTCGCTGATCACCCTGCCGCGCGGCGGCATGCCCCTGGACTTCGCCTACGCCGTGCACACCGAGGTCGGCGATTCCGCCGTCGGGGTGAAGATCAACGGCGAGCTGAAGCCGATGCGCACCCAGCTGCAGAACGGCGACGTGGTCGAGATCATCCGCGGCGCCAAGCGCGAGATCCCCGCGGACTGGCGCTCGCTGACCGTGACGGGACGGGCCCGCTCGGCCATCCGCCGGCACATCCGCACCTCGGAGCGCGGCGAGTTCCAGAAGCTGGGCCGCGCCACGTTGGAGCAGACGCTGGCCCGGGCCGGCAAGACGGCCGAGGAGGTCACCCTCAAGCCCGCTTTGGAGACCCTGGCGGTCGCCACCGAGGACGACCTGTTCGAAGCCATCGGCCGGGGCCGGCTTTCGGCGGCCAAGGTCGGCGAGACGCTGTTCCCGGCGCTCAAGGGGCGGCTCAAGGCCGGTCCCGACCGCAAGCGGATCGCCGACGACCAGGCGCGGCTGTTCGTGCGCGGCGGCGGGTTGACGCCCGGCGTCAGCATTCATTTCGGCCATTGCTGCTCGCCGGTGCCGGGCGACCGCATCGTCGGCATCCTGGAGCCGGACGTCGGCCTGACCGTGCATACCATCGACTGTCAGCGGCTGGCCGACTTCGCCGATGACGACTCGGTCTGGCAGGACCTGCAGTGGACGCCTCAGGCCGAGCAGGGCGCCGTCGCCGCCGCCCGCATCCGCGCCACGATCAAGAACGCCCCGGGCGTTCTGGGCCAGGTCGCCACCATCATCGGCGAGGCGGGCGGCAACATCCTGAACCTGGTCATGAGCCACCGGCAGCAGGACTTCTTCGACGTCGACATCGACGTGGAGGTCGAGGACGCCAAGCACGCCACCATGATCATGGCCGCGCTCAGGGCCAATCCGTCGGTCGATACCGTGGAGCGCGCGCGCGGGTGAGCGCCTCGGACCGACCCGACAACGCCGCCCAGCTGGCCTCGCCCGCCTACCGCCTGGCGGCGCTGGACCAGGACTTCCTGCTCAGCGAAGGCCTGCGCGGCGTGCGCTTCCTGATGGAGTACGAGAAGGCCGAGGAGGCGCTGAAGGCCTGGGGCGTGCGCTCGACCATCGTGGTGTTCGGCAGCGCCCGGGTCGGCGAGGAGACCAGCCCGGACCACGCCCGCTGGTACGCCCAGGCGCGCGCGTTCGGCCGCATCGCCTCGGAACGCGGCGGCGCCATGCTGGGCGAAGTCGGCCAGCCCCGCGACAACGTCATCGCCACCGGCGGCGGTCCGGGCATCATGGGCGCGGCCAACCGGGGCGCCCACGACGTCGGCGCGCCCTCGATCGGCTTCAACATCACCCTGCCGCACGAGCAGGAGCCGAACGCCTGGTCGACGCCGGAGCTGACGTTCCGCTTCCACTACTTCGCCATGCGCAAGATGCATTTCGCCATGCGCGCCAACGCCCTGGTGGTCTTCCCGGGCGGCTTCGGCACCTTCGACGAGCTGTTCGAGATCCTGACGCTGCGCCAGACCGGCAAGGAGAGGGCGATCCCGATCGTCCTGGTCGACAAGGCCTACTGGACCTCGGTCGTCGGCTTCGAAGCCCTGGTGAAGCACGGCATGGTCGCGCCCGCCGACCTGGACCTGATCAGCTTCGCCGAGGACGCCGAGGGGGCCTGGAGCGAGCTTCTGGCCCGAGGCCTGAGGCCGGGCGGCGAGAATGCGCCCGATCCCGCCCAACCGGCTCTTCAAAGCGAGGCCGTGACAGGGTAGGGCAGGCGCATGACCTCCGAAGACGTTCTCAACGAATTCCGCGACGCCGGCGCCCTGCGCGAAGGCCATTTCGTGCTCTCGTCGGGCCTGCACAGCCCGACCTTCCTGCAGAAGAACTTGGTCTTCATGGACGCCGAGCGCTGCGGCCGGCTGTGCAAGGCTCTGGCCGAGAAGATCACGGCGGCCGTCGGGCCTGTCGATCTGGCCATCTCGCCGGCCGTCGGCGGCATCATTCCCGGCTACGAGACCGCCCGCTGGCTGAAAGTCCCCTCGATGTACGTCGAGCGCGAGGGTGGCGAGTTCAAGCTGCGCCGCGGCTTCCACGTCGAGCCGGGCCAGAAGGTCGTGATGGTCGAGGACATCGTCACCACGGGCCTCAGTTCCCGTGAATGCATCGCAGCCATCCAGGCGGCCGGCGGCGACGTGGTCGCGGCGGCCTGCATCGTCGACCGCTCGGGCGGCCGCGCGACGTCGGCGTGCCCCTGATCGCCCTGGCCACGCTGGACGTGCCCGCCTACGCGGCCGACAAGCTGCCGCCGGAACTGGCCGCCATCCCGGTCGAGGACCCCGGCAGCCGCCGGCTGTCGAAGTGAGCGTGTTCCCCCGTCCGCTCATCCCCGCGAAAGCGGGGACCCAGTCCTGTTCGGCGTGACGTCGGCGCCCGGGACTTGCGGACGAGAGGATGCTCGCACCACTTGTCACCCAAAAGCACTGGGTCCCCCGCTTTCGCGGGGATGAGCGGTAGAGAGACATGACCGGACACGTCCGCCTCGGCGTCAACATCGACCACGTCGCCACGGTGCGGAACGCGCGCGGCGGGGCTCATCCCGACCCCGTGCGCGCTGCGCGCGAGGCCCTCGCCGCCGGCGCGGACGGGATCACGGCGCACCTGCGCGAGGATCGCCGCCATATCACCGACGCCGACATCGAGGCCCTGAGCGACCTCTGCGCGGTCGCGGGCAAGCCGTTGAACCTCGAGATGGCCGTGACCGACGAAATGCTGTCGATCGCGCTGCGCCACCGTCCCCACGCCGCCTGCCTGGTGCCCGAGCGGCGCGAGGAGGTGACGACCGAGGGCGGCCTGGCCGTGGCGGGCCACGAGGCGCGCATCGCCCCGGTCGCCAGGCCCTGTCCGAAGCGGGGGGTCCGGGTTTCCCTGTTCATCGAGCCCGCGCTGGCGCAGGTCGAGGCCGCCCACGCCGTCGGCGCCCAGGTCGTGGAGTTCCACACCGGCCGCTACTGCCACCTGTCCGGCGACGACCGGGCGGTGGAGTTCGAGCGGCTCCAGGCCGCCGCGACCCGCGCCGCCGACCTGGGCCTGGAGGTCCACGCCGGCCACGGCCTGGACTACGTCACCGCCGCGCACATGATGGCCGTCCCCGAGGTCCGCGAGCTGAACATCGGCCATTTCCTGATCGGAGAGGCGGTGTTCGTCGGCCTGACCCAAGCCATCCAGCGGATGCGCGCCGCCATGGACGCCGGCGCATGATCGTCGGCGTCGGCGCGGACCTGTCGGACATCCGCCGCATCCAGGCGTCGCTGGACCGCTTCGGCGATCGTTTCAAGCGGCGGTGCTTCACCGAGCTGGAGCGAACCCGTTCGGACCGCAAGCCGGACCCCGCGTGGAGCTACGCCAAGCGGTTCGCGGCCAAGGAGGCCTGCGCCAAGGCCCTGGGAACCGGCATGCGCGCGGACGTCTACTGGCGCGACATGGGGGTGGTGAACCTGCCGTCCGGCCAGCCGACCCTGGCGCTGACGGGTCACGCCGCCGAACACCTGGCCCGGTTGACGCCGCCTGGTCACAAACCGCGGATACATCTGACCCTCAGCGACGAGCATCCGTACGCACTCGCCTTCGTGGTGATCGAAGCCTTGCCCGTGGCTTAATCACGTTATACCGATTTCGCCGCTAAAGACCGCGGGCAGCGGCTGGGGGATGAAAGTCAGCATGAGCGACGAGCACAAGCCGCACGACGACCACGCCGGGCCGCTGGACGCCCGCCCGCCGCCTTCCGGTCACGACGATCACGCCCCGCCGGCGTCTGCGCAGGCGCACGACCAGCACGCGCCCGAGGCGCCGCACGGACGGCC
>NZ_JBNFOJ010000096.1:0-10150 GCF_057364705.1 Brevundimonas sp. CURTG3B2_SDJG | reverse complement strand
CCGACGAGACGGCCATCCGGGCCCTGCGCGCCTACGGCCTGAATTTGGGCCTGGCCTTCCAGCTGGCCGACGACGCCCTGGACTACGGCGGCCAGTCCGAGGCCCTGGGCAAGAACACCGGCGACGACTTCCGCGAGGGCAAGGTCACCCTGCCGCTGCTGCTCGCCATGGCCCGCACCCAGGGCCGCGACGACGGCTTCTGGGAGCGCACCATCAACCAGGGCGACCGGCGCGAGGACGATTTCCGCCGCGCCCGCGAGCTGGTGGTCGGGGCCGGCGCCCTCGGCGCCACCCTGGACCTGGCCTGGGACTACGCCGACCTGGCCCGTGAGGCGCTGGAGGTCCTGCCGGAAAGCGACTGGCGCACCGCGCTGGAGCGCCTCGCCGATTTCGCGGTCAGCCGGGTCGCCTGAGAACCTTTCTCAGCGCGGCCGGGACTATTTCACCGCCCGACGGCTGTGCTAAACGCCTCGCAACCGGTGACGCGAGTCTTCGTTGAAAGGCTTGCGCCGCCGTCGCCGTCGTCATACGGCAAGGATTGAGACAACAGCCGCCCCGGCGGCATCAGAAGGCAGAGACACAATGTCCGACACCCTGGAACGCGTCCGCAAGATCGTCATCGACCACCTGGACGCCGATCCGGACAAGGTCACCGAAAAGGCCAGCTTCATCGACGACCTGGGCGCCGATTCGCTCGACAACGTCGAACTGGTCATGGCCTTCGAGGAAGAGTTCGACATCGAGATCCCGGACGACGCCGCCGAGCACATCCAGACGGTCGGCGACGCCGTGAAGTTCATCGACGAGAAGCTGGCGGGCTAAGCCCCGCCGGATTTCCGGACGACATCGGAGCCGCCGCGGCGCGAGAAGCGCCGCGGCGGCTTTTTTGCGTGCGGGGCCAGGCGGTCGACGCGGGTCTCGCCGGCGGGGTCTCGCTTCGTGAATATCGAACTCAGCCTCCGCCGCCCGCCAGCAGGCCTCCGAGGTTGTGAAGCGCGTGAATGACCGCGATCAACGCCAGGGATCCGGTCCGAAGCCACAAGGCGCCCAATAGAAACCCGAGACTCAACTGCCAGATCATGCCCGGGAAGTACGAGGCGGACGCTTCCCTGAGGAGGTCCCAGTCCATCGCCAGCACGGGTTGCGCCAGGACGAGCGGGGCGTGGCACACTGCAAAGAAGGTGGTCGATAGAACCAGGGCCTGGGTGCGCGATTTCGTCGCCTGAACAAGCGCCGTCAGCAAGAGGACCCGGAAAACCACCTCCTCCGCCGTGGCGGCCGCGAAGAGCATGGCGATACGGGCCATGAGGCCGCCCGACCATGCCGTCACGCGCTCGCCGCCTCCCGAGTTGGCCGTGAGCAGGCAGACCGCCGCCGCCAGGGCGAGGGCGATCGTCGCGACGATTGCAAAGTCGAGCTTTGGAGGCGAGGAGCGTCGTTCTGGCCAGGCCACGAAGCCGCTCGCGAGCGAAGCCGCCGGAACGCCCACCCAGATCACGAGGGCCAAGACTCTCGACGAGACGTCATTCATCTGCCCCGCGACCTGGAAAGCGGCTCCGATCGCCAGCTGAAGTCCCAGCGCGGCGATGATCATCAGCGTCACCCGGGCGACCTGGTTCGGTTCCGCCGCCGATCCCCAATATGAAACCGGCCGACGGACGCCGAGCCGAAGCGTCGCGAGCACAAGGCCCAGAACGACGACAGCGGCCCATGGGATACTTGAAAAACCAAACGGCGCGGCGGTGAGCCAGGTAAAAAAGGCGAAGAGGCCGAGACCGCAAAGCCGGGACAGCAGGCGATAATGGGGCTGGCTCAAGCGATCTCCTCGCCGCGGCTACAGGCCACCCGCCTCGGACGCGGCCAGACTTGAACAGTCACAAGCCGTTCAGCCCCCCGACCACAACGGGGCCGAAGTTGCATATCGCATGCACGACGACGATCAGGATGATCGACCCCGTGCGGAGCCAGAGAGCGCCGAACAGGAAGCCGAACCCGATTGTCCAGATCAGTTCGGGCAGGAACGATTGGGCGTAGAGGGACAACTGCGCCCAGTCCTGCTCCACGACAGGGCCAGCCAAAGCGGGTGGGACGTGGAACAGCGCGAAAAATACGGATGACAGGATCAACGCCTGCAGTCTTGAACCGCTGGCCCGCACCAGCGCGGTCAGCAGCAGCACGCGGAAGACCACCTCCTCCATCGCGGCGCCGAGAAGCATGTCAGCCGCCCCGATTCCCAAGTGGCCCCAGGATGGCGTGACGCGGGGGCCGTCGTACTGAACCGCCCCCAGGTAGCACATCGCCATGGCGACAAGGAGCGCCATGGCGGCGACCGGCAGGAACTCCCCGGTTGGGGGACGCGCTCGGCGACGAGGCCATCTGACGACCCCAAAGCCGACGAAGGCGAGAGGGATGCATGTCCAGACGAGGAGATAGACCGCTTCCGACGACACGGAATTCATCTGCCCGATCATTCGCAGAACCGCGCCGAAACCCAACTGAACGGCGAGGGCCGCAAGGATCATCGCGGTGACGCGAGGGGGCTGGGATGGCTTGTCGGCCGCTTCCCAATAGTCGACGGGGGGCTTCGGAGCCCCGAGTTTAAGGGTGGCTACGAGCAGACCCAGCATCACGCCGGCGGCGATCGGGGCGCTTAGGAAGCCAAAGGGAACAACCGTGATCCAGGCGTAGTATGCGACCACGCCCAGCAGGCAGAGCCATGACAGCGCGCGGTAGTGGAAGCTTGACGTCATTCCGTAGGGCTCGCCGCTGAAGATGTGGGTCGAACGTCGCGAGGAATGCTCGACCCACATCACTAGACTAGCTTAGCTGATTTCGACCTCGATAGAGGTCTCCCGCCGCACGACGTTGTTCCCGTCGCGGATCGTTTCCTTGCCCTTGAACTTGAAGTCCGGAAGGGCTCTGTCGGTGCTGCCGAAAGCAGACTCGCCGTGGACCTAGCCCCCGGCAGCCAACAGCATGCCGAGGTTGTAGAGCGCATGAACGATCGCGATCAGCATCAGGGAGCCGGCCCGAAGCCACAAGGCGCCCAATAGAAACCCGAGACTCAACTGCCACATCATCCCAGGGAAGTACGAGGCCCAGGCTTCCCGGAGCAGGTCCCAGTCCATCGTCAACACAGGTTGAGCCAACACGAGCGGAGCGTGGCTCAACACAAAGACCATCGTGGAGAGGATCAAGGCTTGCGTGCGCGATTTCGTCGCCTGAACAAGCGCCGTCAGCAAGAGGACCCGGAAAACCACCTCCTCCGCCGTGGCGGCCGCGAAGAGCATGGCGATACGGGCCATGAGGCCGCCCGACCATGCCGTCACGCGCTCGCCGTCTCCCGAGATGAACGTCAGGAGACAGAGGGCCCCCGCCAGGATCAGGGACACGGCGGCGACGATCGCAAAATCCCGCTTCCCGGGCGATGCGCGTCTTGCTGGCCATGCGACGAAGCCGCTCCTAAGCGCCACCGCCGGTACGCCTATCCAGATCGCGATCGACAGAACCTTGGACGAGATGTCATTCATCTGGCCCGCAAACTGAAGAACCGCACCGGTCGCCAGCTGAAGTGCCAACGCGACCACGATCATCAGCGTCACCCGCGCGACCTGGTTCGATTCCGCCGCCGACTCCCAATATGAAACCGGTTTCGGACGCCGAGCCGAAGCGTCGCGAACACAAGGCCGAGAACCACGACAGCGGCCCATGGGACCGCCGCGAACCCGAACGGGGCGATAGTGATCCAGGTAAGGAAGCCGAGGATACCGAGACCACAAAGCCAGGACAGCAGGCGGTAGCAGAATCTGGCCAACGCGATCTCCCGGAAGCAGCTATGGGCCGAGCGCGGCGTTCCACGACTCGACCCATATCATTCTTCAGTTGAGCCTATTCCTCGCGTGCCGCGCGAGCACCGATCACGGTCTCGCTTTTCATGGCGCCGTTCGGATAGTAGGTCCTGTGCGAAATCCACCCGTCGAACCGATTGGGCAGCGACGACGTGAACGAATTCCAGGCGCGGCCAATCGCCTGAGCCGTGGCTTGGAGGCGCGACGTAACTGAGTTGGGGGCCGGATCGGAACGGCCGGTCGCGCGGCCGCCGCTTTGCATGCTGACATAGACGTAGCTGGCGACCGCCTCGAACTCGGCCTCGGTGAGCTTGCCCGTCGAGGCCGCCCTCATGTTCGCAGCATCGACCACGCCGGACTTGGACCCGGCGTGGCTCGAACGGACGCCCAGGGTGGCGGCCAACACCACGGCGTCTTGTTCATTCGCCTTCAGGGACGCGATGACGTCGTCAAGATCGATCTCGACCTCGACGACCTCGCCGATCTCCAGATAGTCGTTGCCGTTCGGAATCTCGGCCTCGACGGCATATGCGATGTTGCTGTCCGTGTAGACTGTGGTGTTGAGAGGCACATATCCCCCCGACGGCTGGCAGGGCTCGCCGCCTCCCTCCGGCGACACTTCGATCTGTTGTTCGCCGCCGCCGTTCCCGCCGTCGATCGGGCACTGTTGCGTGCTTGCTTCAGCCGTCTGGGCGGCCAGAGCGAAAATCATGGCGGCGCCGACGCCCGCCAACCCTGCACGAAGCTTCATTTCATTCCTCCTGATGCGACCTATGATCGTGGTGTGCCGAGCCTCGGCACCCCATAGCTGTGGCGGTGATTCGCGAGGCGAACAAGACAGAGTTGTGAGGCACAATCTTGAAGGGCAATCTCTCCCTGCGAGAACGGCGATTCGTCTCGCAGGCTTGTTGAGTCCGGCAGCGTTCGATGAAAGCGAAGGTCCGCGGTCCCGGCTGTTGCGGGGCGTTTCCGGGATTGAACGTCTTGCGGCGGCGCGGGCGGTCCGTCCCCCACCATGAACTTCGCCCTTGGGAGCGTGCGCCGTGGCCGGCTTGGCTCTCGTTCTGACGCTGACGGCCCTGTCGGGCCAGCAGTCGCCCGCCGCGGCGCCGCAGGCCGCCGAATTCTCCCCTCTGCAAGAACCTCTCGTGCTGGAGGATGTCGAGGTCGTGGGCCGCCGCGGCGCCGCCCTGGTCGGTCCCGAGATCGAGCTGGACGGCGCGCAGATCGACGCCCTGGGCGCCGACGACATCGGCGACGTTCTCCGGCGGCTGACCGAAGACTACGCCCTGGGCGAGGCGCCCGTGATCATCGTCAACGGCCGCCGCATGGCCGATCCGGGGGTCTTCTCCGGCTTCCCGCCCGACGCTCTGGTGCGCGTCGAGCTGCTGCCGCCCGAGGCCGGGGGACTGTATGGCGCCGACGTCCCGTCGCGACGGGTGGTCAACATCGTCCTGCAGCGCCGCTTCGACAGCCGGGAAGGGCGCGCCAGCGTGCGTCGCCCGACGCCGGCGGTCTGTCCAACGTCAACCTCGATCTTCGCCAGTCGTCGATCATCGACACCCGCACGCGCCAGATCGGGCTTCAGGCGGACGTCGACACGGCCCTGCGGGCCGGGGAACGGGATCAGGATAGGGGCCACGGACCCGGCGGCGAGGCCGTCACTCTGCGGCCCGCCTCCGAAAGCGTCGCGGTCAACCTGGCCGAGACCGCCTCGTTCGGCGACTGGGCCGCCAGCCTGAGAGGCAACGCCCGGACTTGGGAGAGCCGTTCGATCTCGTTGAGGGAAGGCGAGGCGGTGGAGAGCCGGCGCCGATCGCGGGGCCTGACGATGACGGGCGGGCTGAACGGCGATCTGGCGGGCTGGTCGACCCGGGTCCTCGTCAACGGCGGCCTGTCCAGGGGAGATCAGTCGGGCCGGTCTCCGTCCCAGTCCCGCCAGCAGTCGATCTCGGCCACCCTGGGGCTCACCCGTCCCTTGTTCGACCTTCCAGCCGGCGCCTTCACCGTCAATCTGTCCGGACGGGCCTCGCGGTCCCGTTCGGTCACGGAAAGCGTCGGACGGAGCCGGACCTTCTCGGGGCGCGCCGAGGGGCTGAGCGGCGGCGTGTCGATTCCCTTGGCGCGCCGGTCCGCGGACGAGGGCGCCAGCAGCCCGCTGGGCGGTTTGACGCTGAGCCTGGGCGCCGACGTGAATCAGGCCGATTCCGGCCGTGGGGAGGGACTTAACGCGGCCCTGTCCTGGACGCCTCTTTCCGGGCTCAGGTTCACCGGAAGCTGGTCGAACGCCACCCAGGGCCTGGCCGACGAACAGAGGTTCGAGCCGGAATATTTCGGCGACCCGATCACGGTCTTCGATTTCCAGGCCGGCGAGGCGGTCGAGGTGCTGCCGATCCTCGGCGGCAATCCCGATCTGCGGCCGCCCAGTTCCGACCGCATCGCCCTGTCGGTCGCGCTGGGGCCCTTCACCGCCTGGAAGCTGCAGGGCGGCGTCGGCCTGCAGAGAGCCGAGGCCGTCGACGGGATCGGCGTCCTGCCCGATCCGACCTCCGAGGTGGAGGCCGCCTTTCCCGAGCGTTTCCAGCGGGACCCCGCCGGCCGGCTTGTCAGCATCGACAGGCGGCCTCTCAATCTCGCCTCCGCGCTGACCGAGACCCTGTCGTCCAACCTGGGATTCAGCCTTCCTCTCGCCGGCGAGGACGCCCTGCGCGTCGCGCTCATCCACACCTGGCAGCTCCGGAACACGACCACGATCCGCCGGGACCTCCCGCAGATGGACCGGTTGGCCGGCGACGGCGGAGGCCTGCCTCGCCAGACCTTCGGGCTCACGCTGGACGGAAGCCGGGGCCGATGGCGCGTCAACGCCGCCGCGCGCTGGCGGGACGGCTACCGCGTTCGACGCGACACCGGACGAGACGGCCCCGACGATCTGCGAATGGAGCCGTTGGGCGTGATCGATCTTCGGATCGGCTATCGGTTCGAGCGTGATCTCCCGACGCGGGGAGGCGGCGCGCGGCGCGGCGTCGGCCTGGAGCTGGCGCTGGAAATCGCCAACCTCTTCGATGCGCGGCCCGGCGCGACCCTGGGCGACGGGCGGGCCGCTCCGGGCTATGGACGGGACGATCAGGACCCGGTCGGACGGACGGCCCTCGTCACCCTCAAGAGGCGGTTCTAGAGGCGGGCCTGCTGGCCGTCGGTCAACGGCGCATCGCCGCCGTCGCATCGGCCCGCCATTGCACCGCCAGCGCGCGCTCTTCCGGCGTCAGTTTCCGGGCTTCCGTCGCCTTGAAGTCCGGGATGGCGATCTGGGAGTAGATCTTGGGAAGGCGCTGGACGACGATCGACGCGTTCGGCGCGTAAAGCGTCGTCGCGGTGTCGCTGAAGATGTCCACGCAGTCCATCAGCTGCCAGGTCATGTAGGTGACGGTTTCGGTGCCGAAATTGTTCAGCTCGATGCTCTCGAACCGGGTCGTCTGCTCGGTGATCGTATAGCTGTGCATCGTCGAGCTCGACGTGCTCAGGCTGGCCGAAACGCTGGCGGAAACCGGCCCCCAGCCCGCGCTCGTCGAGGTGCTCACCGAGGTCGACACCGTCTCCTGGTCCGACGTCGTGTCGGTCATTCCGGTGACTGTGGTCAGAGTGATGGTCCGCTTGTCGCCGGGCGGAAGGCTGTAGGAGTCGTCCGTCGAATGCCAGTACTGGTACCGGATCAGGTAGCCGGAAACGCTCTCGCCGCACCCGACGACGACCCTGGGCGAATCCTGCGGGATCAACATCCCCGCGGGCAGGGGGAACGCCGACGTTCCGGGCAGGGGGCCGATGTCGCCCGGCTGGAGCAGGATGTCGGGCCCGAAGGTGTAGTCGACGGTGTTGGCCTTGTTCGGATCCGGATCCGGCGTGTCGCTCGCGTAGTCCGTCTCCATCAGGAAGGCGAAGGCGCCGGTGACGTGCTCCTTCCAGATGACGAAGGTCTGGTCCGGATACTGCGCCGAAGAAGGTGGTGCTGGGCGCGACCACGAATCCCGAGTCCTGCAGCACGCCCTCCTTCGAGACGATCCAGGCGTGGATCGGCATGCCCAGCTGGTTGGTGACGTTCCACCGTCGCAGCGTCTTCAGATCGGAATTGGCCGAGACCAGAACGCCCGTCAGGGCCTTGAGCGTATTGCTGTCCACGTTTCCCCCCAGAAAGCGGACCGACCATTCCCGCTTTCTGGGCTTACGTCCAGTTGTTTGATGTTGACAGAAGCTCCCGCCCCAGGTGCACACTGCCGATCGGAGCGGGGGCCCCTTCAATGACGAGCACGCGATCCTTCGACGATCTTCTGCGGATCGCCTCGCTGGGCGGAGGTCTGGACATCGACGCCGGCCCCTTCACGACGGATCAGCTCCTGCTGCTGGCCGCCACCTTCCGCGCGGGCGACGCCAAGCTGATCCTTCGGAACGTGGGCGCCGTCTCGACCGACGACCTCGCGTCCATCGCGGCCGCCGCGATGGCCGACGTCATCTTCGTCGATCCCTAGGCCCGGCTTCCTCAGTCACGCGCAAGGGGGCGGCCGTTGTTCGTCTACACCTGGAACATGCAGGGCGCCCGATCGCAGGGCGAGAACCGCTGGTCTTCCGATGTCCAGTCGTTCTTCAACGGCGGGGGAACCAGCGGCCCGGACACCATCGCGCTGCTCCAGGAGTGCGGAGCGCCTCCGGCGAGCCTCCGGCCGGTGGCCGCGGCGCCCTGGGCCCCCCGGCGCTGCGCCCCCCGGTCGGGCGAAATTGGTCCTACGGCACGCTCGGCACGGCCCGAAAGAGGCTCTACGTGCTGCACGTCGAATGGGACGACGCCGGAGGACGCTGCAACCTCGCGATCGTCTCGGCTGCGCCGCCGACCGCCATGGTCTACCTGGACAATCCGCTGGTCGCGGGAAAGCGTCCGCTGATCGGGATCAGGGTGGGACGCGCCGTTTTCTGCACGATCCACGCCTTTTCCGGCAGCGGCAACGACGGGCCGCGGTTCGTCGCGCGGATGCCGGCGATCGCCCGTTTCGTGGGCGTGCGGAGCTGGTTCATCGCCGGCGATTTCAACCGCGACCCTTGGGTCTACCAGCGCGTCGCCCGCCGCCGGGCTTCGGGAACGGTCTGGGCGAGCGGATCGGCGACCTACCCGAGCAGTCGCAGGGAGCTCGACTACGGCATCAGGTCCGGCAGGCTGCCCCCGCGGCGGGGCGCCGTCCAGGCGCTCGGCTCGCCGCTCTCGGATCACATCCCGGTCCGTTTCCAACTCGGCCGCTAGAGCCGGCCGCCGGCTTCCCCGGCGCCCGTGATCGGCTCAGGCCAGGCCGTCCAGGGTCGGCGCCTCGGCGGCGCTGTCCGGAACACCCGCTGGTCCAGCGCCGCGCGGTCCACGCCCAGGTGGTCGCGCAACACGCCCTTGAACACCGAACGCACGTCCAGCGTCGGCGCCAGATCGCGATCCTCGAACAGGCGGCCGGCCGCCAGCGTCGGCCAGTCGCCGATCGGCCCGCCCGCCTTCATCGCCCCGCCGGCCAGCAGAAGGGAGGAGGCGGTCCCGTGATCCGTGCCCTGGGTGCCGTTGGCCCGCACCGTGCGGCCGAACTCGGTGGCGACCACAAGGACGGTCCGGTCCCACTCCGCGTCGAGGCCCGTCTTCAGCCCGCCGATCAGGGCGTCCAGCCCGCTCAGCCGCGTCTGAAGTTGGGCGTTCTGACGGGCGTGGGTGTCCCAGCCGTCCACCGACAGCGCCACCACGTCCGCGCCCTGTTCGCCGGTCATCAGCCTGGCCACGGCCTGGCCCAGCCCGGCGACGTCGTTGCGGCGCGGCGGCGCGGCGGCGTCGCCCATGGTCATCGCCAAGGCCTGCGTCTCCAGGCCCCGCGCCAGATTATGGCCCAGCATCGGGTCGTCGACGTAGAGGTCCTGCAACAGCGAGGCGATGCGGTCCTCGCCCCTGACCTGCCCGCCAGGCGCCCAACTGGAGGTCTCGGCCGCGCCGCGCAGGATCAGCGGAGTCTGAGCCCCGATCGACAGCCCCTTCAGCCCGCCCGCGCCGCCGGCCGCGGCCAGCGCCCGGTTCAGCCATCCGTCCGACTGGGCGCGCAGGCCCTCGCCGCCGTTCTCCAGCACGTCCTGGGCGTCGAAATGCGAGCGCACCCGCACCGGGATGGCGACCGCCGGGGCGAACCGCATCCGCCCGGCGCCGTGCAGCGCGTGCAGCGTCGTCAGCGCCGGGTGCAGGCCGAAGCCTTCGCCCAGCGCCAGCGCGCCGTTCGTCTCTCCGGGCTCCGGGACCG
>NZ_JBNFOJ010000095.1:0-10178 GCF_057364705.1 Brevundimonas sp. CURTG3B2_SDJG | reverse complement strand
AACCGCCTCGCCGGCGTCGGCGCCTCGGCGCGCGCCGGCGAGCACCAGCAGGCCGGCGAGGGCCGCCAGCAGCGCGGTCATGATCCAGAAAATCGTCATCGCCGCGCGATGTAGCCGATCAGGCGGCCTGGGACGAGGCCTCGCCCGGCGCGGCGGGTCCACCGGCCACTGCGGCGCGGCGACGCACCGTTCGGGCGGCGTCCTTGGCTTCGATCAATTCCAGATACCGCGCGGCCACCGACACCAGCTTGAGCGCATGGGCCTCGTCCGGCGTCTCTCCGTCATTGACCGCCGTCAGCACCTGATCAGCGTAGTCCGCCAGACGTTCGGTCAGAGCATCCGTCAGGATCTTGCGCTCCGCCTCGCACCCGAAAGTCGCGGTCGCGCCACGGGCTGCGCCGACCAGCTTCATCAGGGCGAAGGCCGTCTCGGCCGCCTCGCCCCGGGCGGGCGCGTCCAAGTGGGGCGCCATGCGGCTCATGCGGCCCGACAACTGCACGCGCGTCAGCGGCAGGGCCTTGTCGACGGCCTTGTCGGCGGCGCGGAACAGACCCGACAGCCAGCCGGCGACCGCCACGCGGTTGTCCCGCACGGTCTTGCCCCAGACGGAGTTCGGATCCAGCGTCAGCGTGACGTCCAGTTCCGCCAGCACGTTCGAACACCAGTCCAGATCCGCCAGGACCCGGTCGTCGGCCGCCCGGTCGCCACCCGGCTTGTAGGCCGCCAGCCGCTCGGCGCGCTGCTCAACCCCGGCCAGGAGGCGGTCCACGAAACCGGCCATCTCGGAGGAGGAAAGGAAGCCCTCATGCTCCGCCACGCCCGAGGTGCGCGTCAGGATGCGCAGCACCAGGACCGCATCCTCCAGGTGGGCGAACAGCATCTCCAGCAACCGCCAGGCGCCGTCCGGGTGGACCGTCGCGCAGTCCTTCACCAGCAGGCGCAGTTCGGCCAGCTGATCGCCGTCCGGCCGTTTCAGCCAGACCTGGATCGACGGCAGGGCCCGCCGCGCGAGGTGGGACAGGTCCAGGCAGGCGGCGAGATCGGTCAGGCCCTGTTCGCGCCGCTCCGGCGCCTCGGTCTCGGGCCACAGAAGGGCGGGCTGGTCCCGCACAGCCATGGCGGCGGCCAGGCAGATGCGATTGGCGACGGCGTCCGCATCCGGCCCCTCCTCGTCCAGCCGCGGCAGCAGATGCGGTTCGCGAAGGCTGGCGACCTTCCAGAGGCGGGGAAGGATCGCCGCCGGAAACACCATGGCTTCGACGGCGTCGGCGCGGGCGCGGAACATCGGCGCGATCGGCGCAAAGACGACGGCTTGGCGCTTCCGGTCCTGCATCTCCTCGGCCAGCATCAGCCTAAGGTCGGCGGCCTTGCCTCCCGGCAGGGTCGCGACGGCCGCGGACACCGATTGCAGCATGGGTTCGGTGCAGCGCGCCGTCAGGGCGGCGAGTGCAATGCGATGGGCGGCGGAGAGCCCGGCCATTGAACACCTCATGACCGGAGGCGCGTCCCCGACCGGAGCCGACTATGCGGCCGGCGAGGTTAACAGGCCCTCTCCGCACCCGGACGATCAGGCCTCGGCGGCCGGCAGCTCCAAGAGGACCTTCAGGCCGCCCATGTCGCTGTCGGCCAGAGTGATCTTGCCGCCGTAGGCGCGCGTCAGTTCGACCACGATCGACAGGCCCAGGCCCGACCCCGGCGTGGTCTCGTCCATCCGCATGCCGCGCTGAAGCGCCGCCTCGCGCTGATCCTCGGGCAGGCCGGGGCCATCGTCCTCCACCACCACCACCATCTGGCCCAGGCCGGTGGGCCCTGCCGAGACCCTGACCCGGCGCTTCGCCCATTTGCAGGCGTTCTCCATCAGGTTGCCGAGAATCTCCTGGAGGTCCTGCCGTTCGCCGCGGAAGCCCAGCTCGTCGGGCGCGCGCCAGTCGATCTCGACGCCGCGGGTCTCGAACACCCGCTCCAGCATCACCGCCAGTTCGTCCACGACCTCGGCGATAGGCGTGCGCTCGCCCAGCAGCTGGGCGCGGGCGGCGGCGCGGGCGCGGCGCAGGTGATGGTCCACCTGCGCCTTCATGATCTCGGTCTGCTTGCGAACGATGTCGGGCAACGGTCCGCTTTCCACGCCGGCCTCGGCCAGCATGACCGACAGCGGCGTTTTCAGTGCGTGGGCCAGATTGCCGACATGGGTGCGTTGGCGCTCGACGGTTTCCTGGTTGTGGTCGAGCAGTTGATTGACCTGTTCGGCGAGGGGCTGAATCTCGAGCGGATAGGTCTTGGCGATCCGGGCGGCCTTGCCCTTGCGCACGTCAACGATCTCGTTGCGCAGGCCGTAGAGCGGGCGAAGACCGATCTGCACTTGGATGAACACCGCCAGCACCAGGCCGAGTCCCAGCAGCAACAGGGCCGTCCAGGTGAAGGTGGCGAATTGGCGGGTATCGGCGTCGATGTTGGAGCGGTCGAGGCCCGCCATCAGGACAAGCGGCTCGGAACGTCCAGGCAGGGTCTTCAGGCTCGCGGCGACCCGCAGGGGCCGGCCGATGGGGCCATCGGCGTTGTAGCTGATGGTCTGGCCGAAGGCGCTTCGAAGCCGATTGGCCAGTTCCGGCGGGTCGCTCAGGTCCTCGCCCGCCAGGGAGGGCGAACGGACCAGGACGCGAATGTCGTCGTTCTCGTCGAGTTCCGCGACGGCCCAGTATTTCCCGGACAGCGGTCTCAAGGACTGGGAGTCCTTGATCTCGGCCACGGCGACGCCGTCGGGCGTGACCGTCGTCGCCAGCACCACCTCGTCTATGGTGTCGCCGAGCACATTGCCCAGGCGGCGCAGGGCGCTTTCCTGATACTGGGACGTCAGCACCCATCCCGTGATCATCAGGGCCAGGACGATCCAGGCCGAAGCCAGCCAGATCAAACGCCGGGTCAGGCTGCGGCCCGGCCGTCCGAACCAGCGGCCCCAGCTCTCCGGCTCGCCCCCCGGGTTTTCGCTCACGCCGCGTCGGACTCGCCGACCAGGGGCGTCAGGCGATAGCCCAAGCCGCGGACCGTCTCGATGCGGTCCGGCCCGATCTTCTTGCGCAGCCGGCCGACGAACACCTCGATGGTGTTGGAATCGCGATCGAAGTCCTGGTCGTAGAGATGTTCCACAAGCTCCGTTCGGCTGATGACCCGCCCCTGGTGCATCATCAGATAGTGCAGCAGACGATACTCCAGCGACGTCAGCCGCAGGGGCTCGCCATTGACGCTGGCGCGCGCGGCGCGGGGATCCAGGCGCAGGCCGCCGCACGACAGGGTCGCCGAGGCGATGCCGGCCGAACGGCGCAGCAGGGCGCGGAGGCGGGCCAGCAGCTCCTCGGTGTGGAAGGGCTTGGTCAAATAGTCGTCGGCCCCGGCGTCGAACCCCGAGACCTTGTCGGACCAGGCCCGCGCGCGGTCAGGATCAGGACCGGCGTGGTCTTGCCCTCCCGCCGCCAGCGCTCAAGGACGGACACGCCGTCGATCTTGGGCAGCCCCAGGTCCAGCACCACCACGTCATAGGGCTCGGTGTCGCCGAGGAAGTGCGCCTCTTCGCCGTCGGCGGCGTGATCGACCGCATAGCCGGCGTCGCCCAGCGCCGCCTTCAGCTGACGCGACAGGTCGACGTCGTCCTCAACAAGCAGCACGCGCATGACTCTGATCCTTATCGCCCGCCGGCGTCGACGCTGATGTCGAATATCCGGCCATCGTCGTCAAACCGGAACACATATCGCCCGTTGCGGTAGCCCAGGAAGCCGACGAAACGCGCCGATCCCGCCCGCGACTGGGCGATACGCTGGGCCTCCGCCTCGCTGATGCGCGGACGCTCGGCCTGTTGCTCGCGGGATGGGGCGCCTCGGGGCGCGCGCTCCTGCGCGACCGCCGCCACGGGGGCGACAGCGATCAGGGCGGCGAGGATGATGGCGGGCATCCGGGTCATGGAGACGGGTCTAGTCCTCGAGCTCTGAACGACGGCTGAACGAGCAGTGTAGACATATTTCACCGTTCGCGCGCCGCCGCCCCCCTCATACGCGCGGGCGGTCGTTTCCCGTCTCGTGCGCGCCGGATTTCCCGCGTGTCGCCGAATTCATGCTGATGAATGTTAACTGACTTCCGCCGTTCAGATCGGGCTCAGGCCGGAAATGGTCTTCTCCACGTCAACGCAGCCGGACCGGTTGCGCCGAACGCCAAGGAGAGACCCGATGTTCAAGAAAGCCCTTATCCCCGCCCTCGCCCTGGCCGCGGCTTCCGTCGCGGTCCCGGCCGCCGCCCAGTCCTACGGCCACGACCGCCATGACCGCGGGGACCGCTACGAGCAGAACTATCGCGGCTGGCAGCCGATCGCCCAGCGCAAGTACAACCTGGACCGCCGCATCGACGTCGGCCAGCGCAACGGCCAGCTGAGCCGCCGCGAGGCGACCCGCCTTCGGGCCGAGCTGAACCAGCTGGTTCGTCTTGAATACAGCTACCAGCGCGGCGGCCTGAGCTGGCGCGAGCGTCAGGAGTTGGACCGTCGCTACGATTCCCTGTCGCGTCAGGTCCGCGAAGAACGCCGCGACCGCGACAACCGTCGCTACTAAGGCCTGACCTCCCCTCCCTGCAGGCCTCGAGGGGCGCGATCCGAAAGGGTCGCGCTCCTTCTTCATTCCGGTCATTCTGCGGGGAGAGCGTTCAGAACCAGATCCGCCCGCTCGGCGGTGGACGTCCTGGGCAGGATCGTCGTTTCATAGCCCAGGGCCCGGTACGCCTGGGTCAGCCGCTCGTACTCCTGGACGGCCTCTTCGAATCCATGCCGCCGTTCCGGGTCCGCGACATAGATCTCCGGCCAAGGCGGCGTCAGGAACACCCGGCGATGATAGCGGTGCTCGCGTCCCAGCCGCTCCAGGACCGGCTCGCCGGTCAGGTGTTCGAGCGCCGCCGCCGCATCGATCAGCCCCCGGTCGAAGACCGTCCAGACGTTCAGGTCGGCCCGCGTCCGGTCCTCCAGCGAAAGTTCGACGGCGCGGCGCGCGAAGGCCACGGGATCGACCCAGGGCAGCGCGCCTCCGCCCGATCGCATTTCCTCGACGACGATCCGGCGCCCCGGCTCCATCACCGTCGCGCACCCGCGGCGGGCGAGCTCGTCCAGCAGGGTCGACTTGCCCCCGCCGGAACAGCCGGAGAGCACGACGAACCGGTCCGCGATCATGCCTCTGGACCGACGATCGTCAGTTCCGGCCAGCGCTGGACGGCGTTGGCGACCACCTTGTCCCAGCCGCGGGCCAGGCCGCGTGTCGGATTGGGCCGGATCACCATGTCGAAGCAGTCCTCCAGGCCGAACGGCGCCGCCACGCTGATCGCATCGTCGGGCTCCAGCCGAACCGCCACGGCGAACGCTGGAGCCACGAACCGGCTCAAGGCCTCGTCCGTGCCCGTCAGGGCGTCATAGGGCTCGCCGAACCTGTTCTCGAACCACAGATGGACCCGCGCCTGGTTGCGGACCTCGACCGCGCTGCGGAACGGCTCGTCGAAGGCGACGGCGACCCGCTTGATGACGACGTCCTCGGCGTCCCAACCGGTGTCGGGATCGAAATAGCCCAGGTCGTAGTCCTTGATCCCATAGCCGACGGGCCGTCCGGTCTGGGCGTTCCAGACGCCCTGATAGACGGCGCCGGAGAACAGCCGCCAGTCCGGCAGGTCCAGAGACCGCAGGGTGGTCAGGACATGCATCAGGTTCGGATCGCCGCGGACGATCTCGGTCAGCCGGGCCTCCAGATCGCTCATCGGGCGTCCCTCAGCGGCCAGCCGTGGTCCAGCGGGCCGTGCCCTCCGCCCAGACCCGGCGCGCGGCGTATGGCCTCGGCGACGTAGGCCCACGCCTCGGCGACCGCGACCTCCAACGGCCGACCCAGGGCGAGGCCCGCGGCGCAGGCGCTGGCCAGGGTGCACCCCGTGCCGTGGGTGTGGCGGGTCTCGACGCGCTCGCCTTCCAGCACCGTCTCTCCATTCGGGGTGAGCAGCAGATCGGCGACCGTGTCACCCGGCACGTGTCCGCCCTTCATCAGCACCGCCCGAGCGCCCATCGACAACAAGGCCTCGCCGGCGCGGCGCTGGCCGTCCAGGTCGGCGACGGCGAGACCCGTCAACGCCTCGGCCTCCGGCGCGTTGGGGGTCAAGAGCGCGGCGCGCGGAATCATCAGCGACCGGACCGCCTGCACCGCCTCGTCTGCCAGCAGGGGATGGCCGCCCTTGGCGATCATCACCGGATCGACGACGGCCGGCGCCCGCGACGTGTCCAGGATGGCCGCGACCCGCTCCACCACCTCGGTCGATCCCAGCATGCCGGTCTTGAGCGCATCGGCGCCGATATCGTCCAGCACCGCCCGCGCCTGGGCCTGAATCAGGTCCAGCGGCAAGGGATGCACCCCGTGGACGCCCAAGGTGTTCTGGACGGTGATCGCCGTGACCGCCGTCGCCGCGTAGCCGCCCATGGCCGTCACGGCCTTGATGTCGGCTTGCACCCCGGCCCCTCCCCCCGAGTCGGAGCCGGCGATGATCAGGACGCGTCCGAGAGGCGAGGTCATGCTCCGCAGATGGCGGACTCCCGTCCAGGGAGCAACCCGGTCGGCCGCACCGCCCACAGATATTGCCAAATAGCTATATTTACGATAGACGATAGATATGCATGCCGCCCTCCAGGCCCTCGCCGAACCGAACCGCATGGCCATTCTGTCGATGCTGGCCGACGGTGAGCGCCCCGCGGGCGACTTCGTCGACGCCCTGCCCATCGCCCAGCCGACCGTGTCGAAGCACCTGTCGGTGCTGCGCGAGGCCGGCCTGGTGACGGTCCGCAAGGACGCGACGCGCCGGCTGTACCGTCTGAACCCCGAGCCTCTGAAGGAATTGGACATTTGGCTGGCCCGCTATCGTCGGTTCTGGACGGACCGGCTCGACGCGCTGGAAGCCCATCTGGACAAGGAGTTCCCCCAATGACCGAGACCCTGGAACCCGCCGTGCGCCTGGGGGCCGAGGCCGGCGTCCTGCGCCGGATGGAAGGCGGCTGGGAGTTGCGTTTCGAGCGCCGGCTGCGCCACTCGCCGGAACGGGTATGGACGGCGCTGACCACCGGCGACGGCCTGTCTGGCTGGCTGGCGGAGGCCGACATCGACGCCCGGCCCGGCGGCCGCATGGAGCTGAACTTCCGGCAGCCGGACCACGAGTTCATGCCCGACACGCCCGAACGGCGCCGGCAATCGAACCAGGTCCTGACGGTCGAGCCGTTCACCCGCTTCGAACACACGTTCGGCAGCAATCCGGAATCCGTGGTGTCCTGGCGGCTGACCCCGGACGGCGACGGCACCCATGTGACGCTGGTTCACTGGATTCCCGAGGCCTGGGACGGCATGCGCAGCAATGTGCTCAGCGGCTGGCATCATCACATGGAAGGGCTGGACGGCGCGATCCGGGGCGTCCGGCACGTCTGGTCCTGGGACCGCTGGTTCGCCCTGCGCGACGCCTACGCCGCCCGGCTGGAGGCGTCGTCGTGAGCGCGCCGGTCGCCAACGCCGGGATGCTGATCCGCCGGCCCGCCGCCGAGGTGTTCGAGGCGTTCGCCGATCCGGAGCTCACCCGCCATTTCTGGTTCAGCCACGGCGACCGGCGGCTGGAGCCGGGCGGCGCGCCCAATGGACATGGGAGATGTACGGCTTCACCTCGCCCGTGCGCGTCACCGCCTTCGAGCAGGACCGCCGCCTGGCCGTCGACTGGGGCGAGGGCGACGACCTGACCCATGTGGAATGGACCTTCGACGCCCGCGACGGCCAAACCTTCGTGACCGTCGCCCATTCGGGCTTCCAGGGCGACCGCGACGCGCAGGTGAGCGCGGCCCTGAACGGGCAGGACGGCTTCGCCCTGGTGTTGGCAGGGGCCAAGATCTGGCTGGAGCACGGGATCGAACCCCGCTTCGTGCAGGACCGGCATCCCGACATGCGGGTTCCGGACTGGCGGGACCGATGAGCGGGCCGGTCGAGATCCGCGTCGAGAAGCGGTTCCGTCACCCGCCCGAGCGGGTGTTCGACGCCTTCCTGGACCCGTCGCGGGTGGGCGAATGGCTGTTCCACACCCCGGACGGGGTGATGGAGAAGACCGACTACGACCCCCGCGAGGGCGGGTCGTTCGCGATCTTCGAGCGCCGCGGCGGCGAACTGGCCCGGCATTTCGGCCGCTTCGTCGAGGTTCGGCGGCCCGACCGCGTCGTGTTCGACTTCTGGGTCGACGAGGCGCCCGACGAGCCGACCCGGGTGACCGTGAGCTTCGTCCCGGCGGACGACGGGTGCGAGGTGGTCCTCACCCACGACCTGGCCCCGGCATGGGCCGCCTACGCCGGCCGCACCACCGAAGGGTGGACGATGATCCTGAACAGCCTGTCCGACATCCTGGAGACGGCGATGAGCGGGGATTGGCTGGACCAGTTGGTCGGGGAATGGACCTTCGAGGGCCGCAGCGTTCCGGACAAGCCCCAGCACCGTCGCACGGGCGTGGAGATCGTCACGCGCAAGGGCGCCTGGATCATCATCGAGACCAGCGACGAGGTCCGCTTCCAGCTGGCCCTGGATCCCGCGACCGGCAAGGTCGCCGGCGATTTCGTCAACTGGGTGGAGCCTCACCTGTGGGTCTACGAAGGCGTAGTCCAAGACGGCCGGCTGCACCTGCGCAGCCGCGGCCCCAGCTTCGACGTCGAAGGCGAGGAGACGGACTACGACGACGTGTTCGAGATCGTCTCGCCCGACGAACGCCGTCTGACCGGCCGTCTGGTCGGCCCCGACGGCCAGTGGCGGGATTTCGCCGTCACCACCTACCGCCGCAAGTCCTGAGAGGAGAGGCCGATGATCACCGCCGCCGCGCCCTTCCTGATGTTCCAGGGCCAGTGCGGGGAGGCCCTGGCCTTCTACGCCGAGGCCATCCCGGCGCCGCGTCGTGTCGCTGGACAAGAAGCCCGACGGCACGGTGGCCATGGCCCGGCTGGCGATAGCCGGCCTGGAGATCCTGGCCAACGATTCCCCGCCGGTGCACGACTTCGACTTCACGCCCTCGACCTCGACCTTCCTGACGGTCGACGCCGCCCAGGACGTCGACGCCCTGGCCGCGGCGCTGGGCGAGGCGGCAAGCTGCACATGCCGCCGGACGACTACGGCTTCTCGAAGCGCTTCGCCTGGGTCCAGGACCGGTTCGGCGTGTCCTGGCAGATCAACGCCGCCTGAGCCCCCGGACTCCGCCGCGCCTGCGACAATCCGATCGTGACCGCGAAGGGGATCCAGGGCGTAATCCAGCCGGTTCCTCCCTATATCGGAGGCATCGAGCAGGAGCCTGGAATGGCGCGCAGCAAGGTGGTGATCGTGGGGGCGGGGTTCGGAGGCCTGGCCGCCGCCAAGGCTCTGAAGGGCGCCGACGCCGACGTCGTCCTGATCGACCGGACCAACCACCATCTGTTCCAGCCGCTGCTGTACCAGGTGGCGACAGCCGCCCTCTCGCCCGCAGACATCGCCACCGCCGTGCGCACCATCCTGCGCGGGCAGAAGAACGCCACCATGCTGATGGGCGACGTCACGGGCGTCGACACGACCCGGAAGATCGTCCGGCTGAAGGACGGGCCCGATCAGCCCTACGACGTGCTGATCGTGGCGACGGGCGCGGCCTACAGCTTCTTCGGCCATCCCGAGTGGGCGCAGGAAGCGCAGGTGCTGAAGTCGCTGGACGACGCCCTGGCCATCCGGCGGCGGCTGCTGGCCGCCTTCGAGCGGGCCGAACTGGCCGACGATCCCGGCGAGGTGCGTCGGCTGACAACCTTCGTGGTCGTGGGCGCCGGCCCGACCGGCGTGGAGACCGCCGGCACGATCGCCGAGATGGCGCGCCAGACCCTGAAGCACGACTTCCGCCGGATCGACCCGACCCAGGCCCGGGTGATCCTGTTCGAGGCGGGGCCGCGCGTCCTGTCGGCCTTCCCCGAGCCCCTGTCGGCCTATGCCGAAACGGCGCTGGAGGAACTGGGCGTCGAGGTGCGAACCGGAACCGCGGTCGAGGCCATTTCCGAGGGGGTCGTGCGCGCCGGCGGAGAGACCATCGAGGCCGCCGCCGTCCTGTGGAGCGCGGGCGTCGAGGCGCGGCCGCCCGCCGGATGGCTGGGGCGC
>NZ_JBNFOJ010000094.1:0-10233 GCF_057364705.1 Brevundimonas sp. CURTG3B2_SDJG | reverse complement strand
CCGAAGCGCAGGCGGGCGCCCGTCGAAGGCGCGGGTCGGCTCGATCGGCGACCAGACCTGGACCTGCATCCGGCCCTGGCGGGCCAGGCCCCAGCCGACGATCTGGCGCCAGAGCGAGGCCACGGCCTCTCGATTCTCGGGCGAGGCGCTGCGGGTCATGCGGTCCAGTACGGCCTTCTCGCGGTCGGGACGCAGCTTGACGTGCGGGCCGGCGGGCGCGTCCTTGGCCTGGCCGACCCGGTCGGCGATGGCCAGGCGGCGTTCGAACAGGCTCAGGATCTCGTCGTCGAGAAGATCGATCTCATGGCGCAGGGCGGCGAGCGCCATGTGCTCGGGCGAGATGTCGGCGGGGGCCTGGTCGGCCTGGGGCCAGACCTGCTGCAGATTGGAATGGGACACGGGGAACGGGCTTTCGATTTCGACACGGCGTGGGAGGTTTGCGAGCCGCCGCCCCTAGCGGGACGGTCGCCGGCGAGGCCGTCAGGACGAAACGCCCGACGCCTCAGCCGGCGTATCGAAAGCCGTAGAAATACAGGTCCGCGGCCGCGAAAACGCGGGCGAAAGAAGTCGCAGCGATGGCTTGCGAACGGACCATGGGCCTCAAAAGCCGCAAGGATCGTGCGAGGTCAAGCGTTTCCGGCGCTCAACAGGACGAAACGCGTGCGGTTGTCGCTGGAATCCTGGATGTCGTTGCGCAGAATCGACAGGTCGTAGACCTCGGCCGCGCGCGCCGGGGCGACCGCCGCTCGCGTCGGATCGCCCGCCTCGGCCACCGCCCCGCGCGGCGCCGGCGGTATCGAAGGCCTCTACCGGCGTCACGCCCAGGGTCGCTAGCGAGGTCGGGCACTGGCGCAGGGCGATCGGATGGCTCTCGGCGGTCTTCACCGTGCGCAGGGACGCGCCGCGCGGCGCCATCAGCGCCAGCCGAATGGGACGCCAGGCCTCCGAGACCTGGGTCAGCCCGGACTGCTCCACGAGGGTCGCGGCGGGCTCGACCCTGCCGATGGTGGAATTCTCGACCGGGATCAGAACGCAACCGATCTCGCCGGCCTTCAGGGCGTTCAGAGCCGCCTCGAAGGTCTCGTAGGGCACGGCCTCGTCCCAGGGGCGCAGGTCCAGGCAGGCCTCATGGCTGAAGGCGCCGGGCGCGCCCTGGTAGCCGCAACGTCCGCCGGCCTCGTCGCCCTCGGGTCGGCCGACGCCCTGCACCTAGGCCGCCTCTGACCGCTGGCTGCGGCCCGCCTTCAGGCGTTCGGCCACCAGGAAGGCCAGTTCCAGCGCCTGGTCCGCGTTCAGGCGCGGATCGCAGTGGGTGTGATAACGGCTGGACAGGTCGTCCTCGGTCAGGGCCTGGGCGCCGCCCAGGCATTCGGTGACGTTCTGGCCGGTCATCTCCAGGTGCACGCCGCCCGGGTGGACGCCCTCGGCCTCGGCCACGTCGATGAAGCCCCTCACCTCGCCCAGGATGCGCTCGAACGGCCGGGTCTTGTAGCCGTTGCCGGCCTTCAGCGTGTTGCCGTGCATCGGGTCGATCGACCAGATGACCCGCTTGCCGTGCGCCTTGGCCGCCCGCATCAGGCGCGGCAGCCGGTCTCCGACCTTGTCCACGCCGAAGCGGCCGATCAGAGTCAGGCGGCCGGGGATGTTGTCCGGGTTCAGCGCGTCGATCAGCGGAAGCAGATCGTCCGGCTCCATGGTCGGACCGCACTTCACGCCGACGGGGTTCTTGATCCCGCGCACGAACTCGACGTGGGCGCCGTCCAGCTGGCGGGTGCGCTCGCCGATCCAGACCATGTGGGCCGAAGTGTCGAACCATTCGCCCGAGGCGCCGTCCAGGCGCGTCAGGGCGCTCTCGAGATTCAGCAACAGGGCCTCGTGGCTGGTGAAGACCTCGACCCGGCTCAGATCGGGATGGGTCTCGGGCGTGACGCCGACCGCCTGCATGAAGTCCAGCGCCTCGCCGATCTTGTCGGCCAGTTCGCGGTACTTGGCGCCGTAGGCGTTGTCCGCCGCGAAGCCCAGGGTCCAGCGGTGGATGTTGTACAGGTCGGCGTAGCCGCCGCCGGCGAAGGCCCGCAGCAGGTTCAGCGTCGAAGCCGACTGGTTGTAGGCCTTGATCAGGCGCTGCGGGTCCGGCACGCGCTCCTCGGCGGTGAAGGCCATGCCGTTGATGATGTCGCCGCGGTAGCTGGGCAGCTCGACGCCGTCGATCTCCTCGATCAGCGACGAGCGCGGCTTGGCGAACTGGCCGGCGATGCGGCCGACCTTCACCACCGGCTTGCGGCCAGCGAAGGTCAGGACCACGGCCATCTGCAGGATCAGACGGAAGGTGTCGCGGATGTTGTCGGTCGAGAACTCCTTGAAGCTCTCGGCGCAGTCCCCGCCCTGAAGCAGGAAGGCGTTGCCGGCCTCGACCTCGGCGAGCTTGGAGGTCAGGCGACGCGCCTCGCCGGCGAAGACCAGCGGCGGCATGGCGCGCAGTTCATCTTCCACGCGATGCAGCGCGGTCATGTCGGGATAGTCCGTCGGCATCTGCACGACGGGCTTCGATCTCCAGCTTTCTGGCGTCCAGCGGGTACTCATGCGGCCAAGATAGGCCGCAGTCCGTTCCGGGACAATGAACGCAGTGTCGCGCGGGCCATCAGCCCGCCGACATGTGTCCTGGCTGCTGCTTGTCGCGCAGGGTCACCAGTTCCTCGGCCATGGTGGGGTGGACGGCGCAGGTGGCGTCCCACTGGGCCTTGGTCAGGCCCGCCTTCACCGCGATGGCGGCGATCTGGATCATCTCGGGCGCCTCGGGTCCGACGATGTGGACGCCGACGACCTTCTGGCTGGTCGCGTCGACCACCAGCTTCATCAGGACGCGCTCGTCCGAACCGGTGAAGGCGTATTTCATGGGGCGGAAGCGGGTCAGGTAGACGTCGACCTCGCCTGGGCAGGAATGCCGCGCCTCGCTCTCGCTCAGGCCCACGACGCCGACCGGCGGCTGGCTGAAGACGGCGGTGGCGACGGCCTCGTAGTCGAAGGCCGTGGGCCTGTCGCGGAAGACCGTCTCATGGAAGGCCACCGCCTCGCGGATGGCGACCGGGGTCAGGTTCATCCGATCGGTGACGTCGCCGATGGCCCAGATGTTGTCCGCCGTGGTCTTTGAATAGGCGTCCACCTTGACCGCGCCCTGGTCGGTCAACTCGACCCCGGCCTTCTCCAGACCCAGACCCTTCACATGGGGAATCCGGCCGGTGGCGAACATCACGACATCGGTCTCTATGACCATTCCGTTGCCCAGCCGGTTCAGCAGGCCTGTCTCGGTCTTCTCCACGGCCTCGTGCTGGCAGCCCAGGATGACCTTGATTCCCCGCTTCTCGATCTCTCCGGCCAGGTGGGCCCGCACGTCGTCGTCGAAGCCCCGCAGGATGTTGGGACCGCGATAGATCAGGGTCGTCTCCACCCCTAGGCCCGCGAAGATGCCCGCGAACTCCACCGCGATGTAGCCGCCGCCCGCGATCAGGATGCGCTTGGGCAGTTCGGGCAGATGGAAAGCCTCCTCCGAGGTGATCGTATGCTCGATCCCCGGCATGTCCTCGGGCGACCAGGGACGGCCGCCGGTGGCGATCAGGATCTTGTCGGCGGTGATCTCGCGATCCGCCGAGCCGTCCTTCTTCAGGATCAGGACGGTGTGATTGTCCTGCAGCACCGCGCGGCCGTGGACCAGGTCGACGCCGGCCTTGCCCAGGTTGGCGGCGTAGATGCCCGACAGCCGCGCGATCTCGACGTCCTTGGCCTGGATGAATTTCGGCCAGTCGAAACTGGCCTCCACGGTCCAGCCGTAACCCTCGGCGGTCTCGAACTGGTGGGCGAAGTCCGAGGCCATGACCATGAACTTCTTGGGCACGCAGCCCCGAACAACGCAGGTGCCGCCTACGCGATACTCTTCGGCTATGCCCACCCGCTTGCCGCCCAGGGCGGTCAGACGCGCCGCCCGGACCCCGCCGGAACCGGCGCCGATGACGAAGAGGTCGTAGTCGTAGGTGTCAGCCATGTCGTCCAGGTCCGTGAGAGGGACTATCTGGTGTCAGGGAACCAGAACGTCCACCCCGCCATCCGTCCCGATGATCGCCTCGTCCGCCAGGTCCAGGAACAGGCCGTGCTCGATCACGCCGGTGATCAGCTTCAGGTCGTCGGCTAGGCGGGCCGGATCGTGGATGACCTTGCAGGCCGCGTCATAGATCAGATTGCCGCCGTCGGTGCGGACCAGGCCGCGCTCGGCGGAACGGACCCGGGCCGGCATGGCGATGTCGTGGTCGGCCAGGACGTCGGCGATGCGGTTGGCCGTGGTCTTGTGACCGAAGGCGACCACCTCGATCGGCAAGGCGAAGGCGCCTAGCGCCGGCACGACCTTGGCGGCGTCGGCGATGCAGATGCAGCGGGCCGAGGCCTCCCACACCAGCTTCTCGCGCAGCAGGGCCGCGCCGCCGCCCTTGATCAGGGCCAGGCCGGGGCCGACCTCGTCGGCGCCGTCGACGGTCAGGTCGATGCGCGGCGTGTCCTCCAGGGTGGAGAGCGGCAGGCCCAGTTCCCGCGCCAGTTCGGCGGTGGCTTCGGAGGTGGGGACGCAACGCAGGCCGGACAGGTTGCGGGCGGCCAGCGCCTTGACGAACCAGGCGGCGGTGGAGCCGGTGCCCAGGCCGACGACCATGCCGGCTTCGACCCGTTCGGCGGCGGCTTCGCCGGCCCGGCGCTTCTGATCGTCCACGCTCATTTCGCCTTCGCCGCCTTCTTCGCCCGCATCGTGTCCATGAACCGCGCCGCCCAGCCGGGCTTGGCGATCTGATCGCCGCGGCCCAGGGCCAGGTCGCCGGGACCGACGTCGCGTGTGATGACCGAGCCGGAGCCGACCATGGCCCCTTCGCCGATGGTCACGGGGGCGACGAGCGCGCTGTTCGACCCGACGAAGGCGCCTTCGCCCACCACCGTGCGATGTTTGAAGAAGCCATCGTAATTACAGAAGATTGTTCCGGCGCCGATATTGGCCTTGGCCCCGACTTCGCCATCCCCAAGATAGGCCAGGTGGTTGGCCTTGGCGCCCTTGGCCATCGCGACGTTCTTCACCTCGACGAAGTTGCCGACCTTCACGTCCTCGCCCAGGACCGCTCCCGGCCGAAGGCGGGCGTAGGGCCCGACCTCGGCGCCGGCGGCGACCGTCGCCCCCTCGACGTGGCTGAAGCTGCGGATGCGGGCGCCGGACGCGATCCTGGCGCCCTTGCCGAACACCACATAGGGCTCGACCGTCGCCCCGCCGCCGATCTCGGTGTCCCAGGCGAAATGGACGGTCTCCGGAGCCGGCATGGTGACGCCGGCGGCCAGGAAGGTCTCGCGCTGCACCTTCTGGAACAGGGCCTCGGCCTGGGCCAGCTCGCCCTGGGCGTTGACGCCCATCACCGCGTCCTCGTCCGCGAAGACCGCCCGGGTCGGCTCCCCGCGCCGACGGGCCAGCTCGACCACGTCGGTCAGGTAGTATTCGCCCTTGGCGTTGTCGTTGCGGACCTCGCCCAGAAGCTCGAACAGCAGGCCGACCGGAGCCGCCATGACGCCGGAATTGCAAGCCGTTACAGCCAAAATCTCAGCCGACGCCTCCTTCGCCTCCGTGATGGCCAGAAGGCTGTCGCCGTCCAGGATCAGGCGGCCGTAGGCGCCGGGATCCCGGGCCTCGAAGCCGATGACCCGCACGCCCTCCTGCTCGAGGAAGACGGGCTCGATATCGTCGGCCCGCAGCAGCGGCACGTCACCGTAGGTGATCACCACCTGGCCTACGAAATCGCCCAGCACCGCCTCGGCGGCGCGGACCGCATGGCCGGTGCCCAGCGGCGGGTCCTGGACGGCGATGGCGTCCTCGCCCAGCCGGCGGACCACATGGTCGCGAACCTCGGGCGAATGGGTTCCGACCACCACCACGATTCGCTCGCAGCCCAGCGCTTCGGCGGCGTCGATGGCGTGGTCCAGCATGGCCCGCCCCCCAACGGGATGCAGGACCTTGGGCAGCGGGGACTTCATGCGCGTCCCCTGCCCCGCGGCGAGGATGATGGCGGCCCGGGGTTCCCTGGACGGGGAGGCTGGTTGGCTGGTCATGAATCGGTCCGGCGGCTAGTCAACGGCCCGAGGTCTAGCCCATCGGGGCGGCCGGCGGGAGAGATGGGTGACCGAACGCGATCTTGAAGGCTGGACGATCGCCTTCGACCTGGACGGCACCCTGGTGGAAACCCACGTCGACCTGGTCGGGACGCTCAACCGGATGCTGGCCCTCCACGGCCTGCCCGAGGCGCCGATGGAAAGCGCGGCCTCCCTGATCGGCGGCGGAGCGCGGGCCCTGCTGCAGCATGGGTTCGAGCACGCCGGCGCGACTTGGGAGGAAGCGCACGCCCCGGCGCTGTTCGAGGCGTTTATCGCCGACTACGTCGATCACATCGCCGATCATTCCCGACCGTTCGACGGCGTCGTCGAGACGCTGGAACGGCTGGCGGCCCGGGGCGCGATCCTATGCGTGGCCACCAACAAGCGGACCGACCTGTCGCTTCTCCTGCTGAATCGTCTGGACCTGACCCGTCATTTCGCTGTCGTGGCGGGGCCCGACCGGGTCAGCGCGCGCAAACCGTCGGGCGCCCATCTGAAGGAGGCCGTGCTCCAGGCCGGCGGCGATCCCGCGCGGGCCCTCATGGTCGGCGACGCCTCGCCCGACACCCTGGCGGCGCGCGACGCCGGCATGCCCTGCATCGTCGCCACCTTCGGCTACAGTCCGATCCCGCCCGAGGATCTGGGCGGCGACGTCCTGATCGACGCGTTCGAGGATCTGCCGGCCGCGATCGGCCGGCTGCTCGCTCAGTAAGGCTCGACCGGCGCCGCGGCCTCCTGGATCGGCGTCCGGCGGCTGTAGCGGGCGAAGGCGACGATCACGGCGTAGCAGACGATCGGCGCCACCAGGGCGAGGCGCAGGGTCGAGGCGTCGGCCACCGCGCCCGTCAATGGCGGGATCAGGGCGCCTCCGACGATGGCCATGCAGATGATGCCCGACCCCTCGGCCGCCTTCTTGCCCAGGCCCGCAGAGGCCAGGGTGAAGATGGTCGGGAACATGATCGCGTTCATCAGACCGACGGCCAGGATGGCGTAACCCGAGATCGTCCCCGTCGTCAGGCCCGAAACCGTCAGGAGCAGGATCGCGCCCGTCGCGACGGTCGCCAACACCTTCCAGGGCGCGACGCGGGTCAGCACCAAGGCGCCGATGAAGCGGCCGACCATGGCTCCGCCCCAGTAGAAGATCAGCAGTTCGCCCGCCTGCCGCGCGGCCAGGCCGAGGGTGTCGGCCTGCATCAGGTAGTTGACCATGATGCTGGCCACCGCGACCTCGGCGCGACGTAGACGAAGATGGCCAGCGACCCGAAGGCGAAGCGCGGCCGCTTCAGCAAGGCGAAGGCCTGAGCGACGTTGACGGCGGGGCCGTGATCCTCGCGCAGGCGGCCGCGGTTCAACCAGACAACGGCGGCGACCACGAAGATGGCGGCGGCGATGGCCAGGTAGGAGACGGTTATGACCTGGGTCTCCTGGGCGCGATAGGCGGTCAGCGCCGCGCCCGTCAGCGTGCTTTGGTCCACGGTCGCCAGCGATCCCAGGATCACGATGGCCCCGACATAGGGAAAGACGGTGGTTCCCAGCGAGTTGAACGCCTGGGCGAAGGTCAGGCGGCTGGACGCCGAGCGCGCCTCGCCCAGCAGGGAGATCAGCGGATTGGCTACGACCTGAACGATGGTCACGCCCGAGGCCAGGACGAACAACGCGGCCAGGAAAGCCGGAAACTGGCCGGTGTTCGCCGCCGGCAGGAACAGCAGGCAGCCGGCCATCATCACCAGCAGGCCCAGCGCCGCGCCGCGCAGGTAGCCGGTCCTTCGGATGAGCAGCGCCGCCGGCAGCGAGACGATGAAATAGGCGGCGAAGAAGGCCGACTGGATCAGCATCGCCTGAAAGTAGTTGAGGACGAACAGCTCCTTCAGCTTCGGAATGAGCACGTCGTTCAGGCTGGTGATGCCGCCGAAGATGAAGAACAGGCCAAAGACGAACCACTGCAGGGTGGCGATGTTGGCGGGCGCTTCGAGCGAGGCGCGGGTTTGCGGCGTGTCGGGCGTGGCGATCATTTCCGGACGGTAGCCCGATCGCCCGATTTCGCAATCGGCATCCCGCGCCGTTGCCAATGGCGGGAGGCGTCAACATGTTGGGGGACCGACCTTCCCGGACACGCCGCATGCTCCGTCGCTTCTTCGCCATTCCGCTCTGGCAGCGGACCGCCGCCGGCTTCGTGCTGGGCATCGTCGCCGGGCTGATCCTGCGAGAGCGGGCGGAGGTCTGGCTGCAGCCGATCGGAGACGTCTATCTGAACCTGATCCGCATGGTGGTGGCGCCCCTGGTGCTGTTCACCATCGCCAGCTCGATCGCCAAGCTGGGCGAAGGAGTCGGCGCCGTGCGCCTGGGCGTGCGGACGATCGTATGGTTCGCGATCACCTCCCTGCTGGCCGTGCTGGTCGGCTTCGCCTTCGGCCACCTGATCAATCCCGGCCTGGGGCTGTCGAACCTGCCGCTGGGCGAAGTCCGCGAGCGGGTGATCCCGACGCCGTTGGAGGTGCTGATCGGCATCGTGCCGACCAACCCCTTCGCCGCCCTCAGCGAGGGCAAGGTGCTGCAGATCATCTTCTTCTCGGCCCTGGTCGGCGCCGCCCTGGTGGCGCTGGGCGATCGGGCGCAGACCGCGCGCCGACTGGTGGATGAAGGCGCGTCGATCGTCTTCCGCATCACCCGCTGGGTGATCCAACTGACCCCATTCGGGGTGTTCGGCCTGATCGGATCGGTGGTCGGCGGCTACGGCTGGGAGGCGCTGCTGCCCCTGGGCAAGTTCATCCTGGCCATCTACGCGGCCTGCCTGTTCCACATCCTGGTCGTCTATTCCGGCCTGCTGAAGCTGCACGGGCTGAAGGCGCGCAGCTTCTTCCGCGGGGCCTTCGCGGCCCAGCAGACGGCCTTCGCCACCTCCTCCTCGCTGGGCACCCTTCCGGTCACCTTGCGCCAGACGGTCGAGCGGCTGGGCGTGCCCCAGGCCTACGCCGCCTTCGCCGTGCCGCTGGGCGCCAGCGTCAAGATGGACGGCTGCGGCGCTATCTATCCCGCCATCGCGGCGATCTTCATCGCCCAGTATTTCCAGATCGACCTGTCCCTGACCCAGTACGTCCTGATCGGGCTGACGGCCGTGCTGGGGTCGCTGGGCACCGCCGGGGTGCCGGGCACCTCGATCGTCATGCTGACCCTGACGCTGGCCACCGTCGGCCTGCCGCTGGAAGGCATCGGCTACATCGTCGCCATCGACCGGATCATCGACATGATGCGCACCGCGACGAACGTGACCGGCCAGATGCTGGTGCCCGTCCTGGTCGCCAAGGAGGAGAAGATTCTCAATCAGGACGTCTACGACGGCCACGTCGCCTGGTTGCCCGGCGATCCGGACGCCGAGACCGTCGAGGGCGTGCGCGCGTCCGGAATCTGAACCCCCAGCCAAGTTGCGCTGACCGCTTGCGCGCTTCGGACGACCGGGCTATGTCCCCGCCTCCCCGTTCGCGCGCCGATCCGGGGCCCGAAGGATGGATGCGTAGCTCAGCGGGAGAGCACCTCGTTCACACCGAGGGGGTCACAGGTTCAATCCCTGTCGCATCCACCATTTCCTTCAGATCTTCGCGTCCGTCAGAGGCCGTAGCCCTCGTCCACGCAGGCCACGGGCTCGTTGACGACAGTGAAGCGACCGTCGGCGCCGACCTGGACCGCCGTCTCGGCACGCAGCAGGCCCAGCTCGCCGTCGTCGACGGCGTAGTCTTTCCCGACCAAGCCGATCAGGCCGGCCTCCGGCGTCGCGTTCTCCAGGCCGCGGCTGGCCCGCTGGCAGTCATAGGCGATGTAGCTTTCGGCTGTCCGCCCCGAGAGGCGGACCGTGTCCAGGCCGCGCCAGAGCGCGTGGTCGCCGTCACGGCCGATCTCCACCTTCGAGACGAAGATCCAGTCGCGCGGGTCGGACGACGACCGGAAGGGGCTGACCGCCGTGGCGTCGCGGACAATCGATCCGCCGTAGTTCTCGTAGCCGGCGATCCCGCGGTCTTCGCCGCCCGACCAGGTCGCGCCCACAAGGGCCCGCTCGTCGCCGGACGCCGA
>NZ_JBNFOJ010000093.1:0-10464 GCF_057364705.1 Brevundimonas sp. CURTG3B2_SDJG | reverse complement strand
AACCCAGCCGCTTACGCGCCTCGCGACGCCGCCCTGGGCGGCCGCTGATCGAAGCTCGCGACCCCCGCGCGCTGGGCGTGGTCCTGGACGTCGACCGAGGCCTTTCGCCGCCCGCATCCGCAAGGCCGCCGACAATCTGTCCGACATGCGCCAGCTGGCCGACGCCGCCGAGGGCCTACCGTTCCGCCGCCCGACCAGCGCCCGCACCACCTCCGGTTTCGGCATTCGCTTCGACCCCTTCAACGGCCGTCCGGCCGTGCATCAGGGCCAGGACTTCGCCGCCCCGCTGAACACCCCCGTGTACGCCACCGCTCCCGGAATCGTGTCTTTCGTCGGCGTGCGTTCAGGGTATGGCAACGTGGTCGAAATAGATCATGGACGCGGTTTCAAGACTCGCTTCGCCCATCTGAACTCCATGGCCGCCCGGGTCGCCAGCGCATCGCGCTGGGCCAGCGGATCGGCGCCATGGGCACCACAGGACGCTCCACCGGCGTTCATCTGCACTATGAAGTGTGGGTGAACGGCCGCCCGCAGAACCCCGCCCGCTTCATGAGAGCCGGAGACCAACTTGTTCAACAAGACTAAATCCCCCGCCCCGCAACCCCAGTCGCGTTCCGACAACGGCTCGGCCATTCCCCCGCTGCCGGACCTGCCCGCGCCGGGCGGTTCGTCCGCCGCAGCGCCCCGCGCCGCCGCGGCCCCCACGCCGTCCGTCTCGTCGCGCGGCCTGTCGACCCTGTCGTCGGATCTCCAGTTCGACGGCAACATCGCGGGCGGCGGCGATCTCCAGATCGACGGCTCCATCAAGGGCGACGTCCGCGTCGGCCGGCTGATCGTCGGCGAGACCGGCGCGGTCGAGGGCAATGTCTCGGCCGACTACGTTGAGGTTCGCGGCCGCATCGTCGGCGCGGTCGCCGGCAAGCAGATCAAGCTGATCGCCACCGCCTACGTCGACGGCGACATCACCGCCGAACAGCTGTCGATCGACATCGGCGCCTACTTCCAGGGTCGCGTGCTGCAGGGCCGCCGCGAGGCTCCGCCCGCGGCCTCTCCCCGCGCCCCGGCGGCTGCCCCGGCCGAGCCCGCGCCGCAGGTCATCGACATGAAGCCTTCGGCCTAGTTGGCTAGTGGCTAGTGGCTAGTGGCTAGTGGTTAGTGGCTAGTGGAAGGTGCGTCTTGGCGACCGACCTGCAAAGGAAAAGGCCCCGGATTCAGTCCGGGGCCTTTTTGTTCGGCCCATTGGCTGAAGAGGCGGATGGCCTGGCCACAAGCCACTTCGCAAGCGGCGCTACTCCACGGTCGAGCCTCTCGTCTCCCCCACACGCGCCGCCAAGGCCGCGCCCATGAAGTCGTCCAGATCGCCGTCCAGAACGCCCTGGGTGTCCGAGGTCTCGACGTTGGTCCGTAGGTCCTTGACCATCTGGTATGGCTGCAGGACGTAGGAGCGGATCTGGTGGCCCCAGCCGATGTCGGTCTTGGCGTCGGCCAGAGCCTGGGCGGCGGCCTCGCGCTTCTGCAGCTCTAGTTCGTACAGTCGTGCCCGCAGCATCTTCCAGGCCTGCTCGCGATTCTGGTGCTGCGAGCGGCCCGCCTGGCAGGCCACGACCGTGTTGGTTGGGACGTGCGTGAGGCGCACGGCCGAATCGGTCTTGTTGATGTGCTGGCCGCCCGCGCCGGACGCCCGGTAGGTGTCGGTGCGCACGTCCGCAGGATTGATGTCGATCTCGATGGCGTCGTCCACCACCGGCGACACCCCGATCGAGGCGAACGAGGTGTGCCGCTTGGCGGCGGCGTCATAGGGGCTGATGCGTACCAGCCGGTGCACGCCCGATTCCGACTTCAGCCAGCCGTAGGCGTTGGGGCCCTTCACCTGGATGGTGGCGGACTTGATGCCGACTTGTTCGCCGGCCTCCTCGGCCTCGACCTCGACCTCGTAGCCATGGGCGCGGGCCCAGCGGGTGTACATCCGCAGCAGCATGCCGGCCCAGTCGTTGGACTCGGTGCCGCCGGCCCCGGAGTTGACCTCCAGATAGGCGTCGTTGGCGTCGGCCTCGCCGGACAGCAGGGCCTCCAGCTCGGCGCGGGCGGCTCGTTCCTTGATGGCCTTCAGGTCCGCGCGCGCGCCTTCAAGGGCGGCCTCGTCGCCTTCCTCGTCGGCCATGTCGGCCAGCATCACGCCGTCCTCAAGGCCCTGCTCCATCTCCTTGACGGCGCTGACCTGGCTTTCCAGTCGCGAGCGTTCGCGGCTGACGGCCTGGGCCTGTTCGGGATCGTTCCACAGCGTCGGGTCCTCGACCCGCGCGTTCAGCTCATCGAGCTTCCTTAAAGCGACATCCCAGTCAAAGACGCCTCCTGAGCAGAGCGATGCTCTGCTCGATGTCGGCCTTCATGGCCTCGACATCCGGTCTCATCGCGAACTCCTGCGACATGAAGTGAGGCGCGGACATAGAGGTGTCCGCGCGGTTGGGGAAGGGGCTGGGGGGTGGTTAGCGACTGTCGCAGTCGACGCGGACAGGTCACGCCGAGGATTCCGGCGCTGATCCAGTCAGCCACTAACCACTAACCACTAGCCACTCAGTACAGCCCGCTCAGATCCTCCGCCGGCTCCTTCTTCGGCGGCGGGGGCGTGGTCGGGGGCGTCGGCGTGGTCGAGGGGGGCAGGCCGGCGGCCTCCTCTTGCTCGCGCCGGAGGACGTCGTTGTAGTTCTGCGGACCGGTCGGGATCTCGGGCGCCGGGGCGCGCTCCTCCTCGCGGCGGCGCTCGGTGCCGGGCCGGAAGGCCTCCTCGATGCCGTTCACCACCCGGAAGATCGCGTTCTTGGGTCGCACGAAGGGCCGCGCGGGACGCTCGCGCAGCGCCACCTGCATGAAGTCGGTGAACACCGGCACCGGCGTGGTCGCCCCCGTCTCGCCCGAACCCAGGGAGCGGTTGTCGTCGAAACCGATGAAGACCCCGACCACGATGTCGGACGAGAAGCCGACGAACCAGGCCGAGCGATAGTCATTGGTGGTGCCGGTCTTGCCGCCCACCCAGCGGCCCAGGCCGCGGGCGCTGGCGGCCGTGCCGCGCTGGACGACGCCCTCCAGCATCGAGCTGATCTGATAGGCTGTGATCGGATCGATCACCTGGGTCCCGCGCGGCTCCAGCCGAGGCGACTCCTGGCCGCTGAACGGCCGCCCGCACTCTCGGCAGCGGCGCTCGTCGGCGCGGAAGATGGTCTCGCCGTCGCGGTTCTGGACCATCTCGATCAGATAGGGGTCCACCCGTCGCCCGCCGTTGACGAAGGCGGCGTAGGCGGCCGTCAGCCTATAGGGCGTGGTCTCCCCCGCCCCCAGCGACACCGACAGGTTCGGCTGCAGATTGTCCGAGACGCCCATCTTGCGGGACAGGTCGACCACGTTGCGCATGCCGATGTCCTGGGCCAGGCGTACGGTCATGACGTTGCGCGACAGCTCCAGCCCGCGCCGCAGCGACTGCGGGCCGTAGTACTGGCGGCTGTAGTTCTCGGGGCTCCACCGCGTGCCGTTCGGGCCGCCGGCGAAGCTGATCGGTGCGTCCAGGACGATCGAGGCCGGCGTGTAGTCGCCCTCCAGGGCGGTGGCGTAGACGAACGGCTTGAACGCTGAGCCCGGCTGACGTTCCGCCTGGGTAGCGCGGTTGAAGCTGCTCAGGCCGTAGGAGTAGCCGCCGACCATCGCCAGTACCCGGCCCGACTGGGGCTCTATGGCCACCAGCGCGCCGTTCACACGCGGCACCTGCTTCAGCGCGTACTGGCCGCCCCGAGCCTCGACGAAGATCAGATCGCCGCGGCGCAGCTGGCGGTTGGCGTTGGCCCAGGCCGCGTCCTCGGTCAGCAGGTAGCCGGTGCGGTCGTCCCGCGCCGTCCGGATGCGCACGCTGTTGCCGGCCACGTTCTCGATCGCCGCGGCCTCCCAGGCCCGTCGCTCGGGCGCGCGGACGCCGCGCATCGCCGCCTGCTGCCAGCCTTCGGCGAAATCGGTCGTGCCCCAGGGACCGCGCCAGCCGTGGCGGCGATCGTAATTCTCCAGCCCCTTCATCAGGGCGTCGCGCGCCGCCGACTGCAGACTGGGGTCCAGAGTCGTGCGCAGATAGTAGCCGCCGCGGTTCACTTCCTCGCGGCCGAAGCGGGCGATCGCCTGGCGGCGCGCTTCCTCCACGAAGAAGTCGGCGTCGGCGTACTGGGCCCGTCGCGGCGCGTCCTGGGTGACCAGGGGGCGGGCTTGGCCGGCGGCGGCCTGTTCCCGGGTGATGAAGCCGCTCTCGGCCATCTCGCCCAGCACCCAGTCGCGACGCCCCTTGGCCGCTTCGGGATGCCGCTTGGGATGGTAGTTGTTGGGCCCCTTGGGCAGGGCGGCGAGGAAGGCCGCCTCGTCCGGCGTCAGCTGCTCCAGCGACTTGCCGAAATAGTTGTATGCCGCCGCCGCCACGCCATAGGAGCGATAACCCAGGAAGATCTCGTTCAGATACAGTTCGAGGATCTGCTGCTTGGTCAGGGTGGCTTCCAGGCGATTGGCGAGGATCGCCTCCTTCACCTTGCGGTTCAGGCTGGATTCATTGGTCAGAAGGACGTTCTTGGCCACCTGCTGGGTGATGGTCGAGCCGCCTTCCAGCCGTCGCCCAGAGACGGCGTTGAAGACGTTCTTGAACATCGCCCGCCCCAGACCCGAAACGTCGATGCCGCCATGCTCGAAAAAGTTCCGGTCCTCGGCCGCCAGGAAGGCCTGGATCACCGGTAGCGGAATCTGCTCGTAGGGCACGTAGATGCGTCGCTCGTCCGAGAACTCGCCGATCAGGGTGCCGTCGCCCGCATAGACCCGCGTCGCCGTCGCCGGGCGATAGTCCGCCAGCTCCGAGGCGTCGGGCAGATCGTGGAACAGCCAGGCGGCGTAGATGGTCACCACCAGCCCCGCCAGGGTGATACCGCCCAGCAGGGCGACGCCCGCCATCACGAACCAGCGTTCGGCGATCTTCACGCCCTTGATGTCGGAAAAGCGCGGCAGCGGCATGGAATCCGGTTTAGCCCGCGTCGGGACCATCCGCCAGAGCGCCCGTCGCCGCCGTCGTCCGACGCTCGATCTCCTGTCGCGCCGCGGCCACGACGTCGGCCTCCATCCCGGGCCGCCCGACCATCCATTGCAGATAGTCCAGCGGCGCCTCGGACCACGGCCGGCCGCGATGCTTGCCGAACGGCATCCGCTCCAGCCGGCGCGGCTCGCGCGTCCAGCCGATCATCTGCTCGACCGTAGCCTCCTTCAGAAGGTCGATCAGCAGATGGGCGGTCACCCAAGCGTCGGGCCCCGCCCGGTGCGCCGGATTGGCCAAAGCAGGGTCCAGATCCAGCTTGCGCCAGTACCGCAGCACCTGGTTCGAATGCCCAGGCGCCTGAGGCCAGACCGCCTTGGCCGACTGCACGGTGCAGATCCAGGGCACGCCGCCGACCGCCGTGTCGGCATGAACCCTCGCTCGAACCGCGCCGCGTGGGCCACCATCACGTCCGCGGGCTCGGCCAGGAACATCTCGCGCAGGGCGTACTCGTCGCAGTGCGGGTCGGCGTCGCTGAAATGGGCGGGCGTCAGGTGATGCACCGCCATGGCGTGCACCGATATCTCGCCTCTGGGCCGGAACAGCCTGGTCACCGGCGGCGACGCCCGCCACCCGCCCTCCCCATCGGGCGCGACGTCGACGAACCCGACCTCGATGATCTCCGAGGTCCGGTCCCCGCCGGTGGTTTCAAGGTCGACGACGCGAAGGCGCATGGGGCCGAAATAGGGGATGGCGTGCGGCGGCGCGAGGCTCCCTTCGCCGTCGGCCTACTCCAGTCGCCCGATCAGGCTCTCGAGGCCGGCCGTATCGGACAGGTCGCCCGACCACGGATGATCCGGAACCACCGTCTGGTTGTCGCCCCTCGCCCGCCCCCGATAGACCTTGATGGGAATGCGCGCGGTCACACGGCCGCTCGGGAGGGGGACGTCGCGAACCTGCATGTAGAGCGTGTCCGCCGAGGTCTCCTGCCCCACGACCCGAGCCCCCATGGCGCGGAACATGTCCACCGCGTCCAGACAGGCGGAGGCGCACAGATAGTCGGTCACGACATACGTCCGACCGCGGACCAGCGGGGGGCCGTCCGGGCGCGGCGGACGGACCTCGCCGCCGCCCTGCCTCCAAAGGGGCCGGCTCTCCGCCCGCGCCTGCGAAAGCCCCTCGACGACCTCGGCGGCGAAGGCGCGGATGGTCGGGTCATTGGCGAACACCACGTCGCGATAGTGGGTGAACAGGGTCTCGTTGCCCTCCGAAACCCGCCAGTCGGAGGCCTCGGAACGGGGGCCCAGGGCGTCGACATAGGCGTCGCCCCAGAGGATTCGCGCCAGCTTGCTGGGCCAGGCGGAGGACCCGCCGGCGTTGCCCCGGAGGTCGAACACCACCACCGGCGCGGCGCGGATGGCCTCGACGCGCGCCTGAACCGACTCCACAAGGGCCGTCAGCCGCTGGCCGTTCTCGCTGGCGGGGTCCACGTCGAAGGCGCCCAGGCCGATCCAGACGCCGCGATCCCAGTCCCGCAGTTCGATGGGGGCGAAATGCTGCGGGCTGATGGCCGCGGCGAAGGCCTGGTCCCGGACGGCGTCCGGCAACGGGCGCCAGGTCAGGTCGTAGGTCCGGCCGCCATCCACCAGAAACCGGCACCGCCGGGGCCGCTCGACATAGGGATTGCGCTGATCCACCAGGACGGTCGACGCATAGAGCGCCCGCCGCGAGCGCAGCATCCATCGTCCGGCCGTGATCCCCACGTTCTCCCGGGCCAGCCGATCGGCGGGACGGCCGTCGCAGCTGTCCAGCACGGCGCCGAGCGGGGGAGACGCCGGGTCCAGACGGAACACCACCTCGTGGCGGTCGCCGTCCCGCGCGTTTCGCAGGCCGGTGATGAACCCCGGCCATTCCATGCTCCAGACATGCCCCATCGGGGCGTGGTCGATCAGGGTCAGATGGCCGTCGTCGAACCCGGCCTGATACTGCTCCAAGGCGAAATACCACGCCTCGTAGCTGTCGGCGGTCCGCGCCCGTTCCAGCGCCAGTCTCAGACCTGACTCGAGGCGGGCGTTGAATCCCGGGTTCGCCTCATCCACCGGGCCGGGGTGATTGGCCGCCACCAGGTCGTGGAAGGCCTGGGCGTCCTCGCGAAGGGCCGCGCCCCAATCCGTCGGCGGGGCGTCCTGCGCCAGGGCCGCCCCGGCGGGCCCAAGGACCAGGGACAGCAGGGTCAGGATCGACCGAGCGCCACGGATCATCGGGCCGCGCCCTCCGGCCCGGCCCAGAAGGTCACGCCGTCATTGGCGAACGACCAGGGCACGCCGGTCTCGCCCAGGACGAAGGCGATCAGATGCGGAAACGCGGCTTCGGCCCGGACGTCGTTGGAAAGCAGGACGACGCAGCGCCGCCCGGCCTTGACGCAAACCCAGGTGTTGCCGGTGACGTCGTTGTGGCCGCCGCGCATGAAGGCCGGACCCTGAGGTCCTTCGAAGACGAGAAGGCCAAGGCTGGCGGCGAAGTCGGCGCGACGCTCGGCGACCGGGAGGTCCGGCTGGAGGACCGGGAACTGCGAGGCCGTGTGGATCGGCAGTTGGGCGGTGGTCATGGCCTGCCAGGACCGATCCGACAGGCCCCGCCCTGCGGCGAAGGCGGCGGCGAATTTCGAGAAGTCCTGGATGGTCGTGTCCATCGAACCCGCGGCGCGTGGCGCGCTCCGCTCGTCATGGGGCTCGGGCTTGCCGGCCAGATCCCACCCGTCGGCCAGGTTGCCGGCGAAGTCCTCGCGCCACATCATGCTGGTCCGGGTCATGCCCAGCGGCCCAAAGACCCGTCGCTGCATCTCCTGACCGATCTCCAGGCCCAGGCCTTCCTCGATCGCGAACTGAAGCAGCATGATCCCCGCGCCCGAATAGCTGTAGCGGCTGCCGGGCTGGAAATGGATCCGCAGCTTCCCGTCGGGCTCTAGGAAGCCGAAGTTCGCGAACCCCGAGGAGTGGGTCAGCAGCATTCTCGGCGTGAGCAGCCGCCAGCGATCGTCTCCCGCCAGATCGCTCCATCGCGCATAGCGGTCTTCGATGTCCTCGCCGACATAGTCCGGCAGGGGCCGAGGCAGCATCTCGCCGATGGGGCGATCGAGGTCGATCTGTCCCTCGTCGACCAGTTGCATGACCGTGTAGGCGAAAACCGCCTTCGTCAGCGACGCGCCGTACATGATGGTGTCCTGGCGCAGCGGCTCGCCGCCGCGTTGCGCTCGCCATAGGTCGAGACATAGGCCACGCGGCCGTCTTCGATCACGGCCAGAGCCAGCCCCCTCGCCCCCGTCGCCTGCATCGCCAGCGCGACCTCCCGGTCGATCGCGTCGGCCGAAGGCCTCGCCGGCCGTTCCTGAGCCGTCGCGCCTGACGCCAGGACCAGGCTCGCGACCATCGTCGCGGTGAATCTCTTCATGAACGCCTCCCGTTTGGCGCAGAAGGAGCCGGCCGCCTCCTTCCGTCGCCTCAGATTACGGCGTCCCTCGATTATTCGGATTCTGAGACGCCTCCCGCCAGGCGCTGGGGCTGACGCCGTACGCCGCCCTGAAGGCCCGGTTGAAGGTCGCCTTGGAGCTGAAGCCCGCCTCCTCCGCGATGTGGATCAGGGGCGCCGCGTCCCCCGCTTCGATGCGGCGGGCCACCTCGTCGGCCCTCATGCGATTGATCATCTCGTTGAAATTCATGCCCAGCCCGTCGTTGACGGCGCGGGACAGGTAGCCGGTGTTGGTGCCGAGCCGCCGGGCCAGGCCGGCCAGGGTCAGATCCTGTTCGCGCCAGCAGCCGGACGCCTGGGTCCTGTCGCGCCACCCGGCGCCCAGGGCGGCCCAATCCTGGCCCGGATCGACCACCGGCGGCGGCGCGGCGTCCATCCGGGGAAAGGCGCGCTCGGAACTGCGCCATCCCTGGACGCCGATGTAGGCGCCGAAGACAGCGAACCAGATCTGCATCAGGCCGGTGTTCATCTCGCTGATGAACCAGGTGTAGAGGCGGACGCCGAACAGCATGACGCCGGTAGCCAGCAGGGCGACCAGGACCTGGCCGATCCAGCGCGCGCCATAGCGGTCCGCGTCGCTGCGAGCCTGCGCCAGCCAGGTCCGATATCGACCCAGGAGCCGCAGGCTGGCCAGGCTGTAGGCCGCCAGGGACACCAGCGTCGTCACCTCGATCACCGGCTTGATCATGTCGTCGTGGACGGTCTCCTTCCAGACGAACCGCGTCTCCGCGGGAAGCAGGAGGACGATCAGCAGATAGGTCAGCAGAATCGCCGCCGGCAGCAGATGCAGGCCGACGCGAGGCGGAAGGCGGCCGCGGACCAGGCCATGGACATAGCCATAGACCGCCGGCCCCAGCGCCAGCGGAATCTTGAAGGGCGTGAAGGCCAGAACCGGCGGGACTTCGACCCGGCCGGTCCAGCCGAACACGTGGACCGAGGCCATGCCGGCCAGGACGACGAGGGCCAACGCCAGACTGCGGTTGGCGGCCGCGTTCCCCGACGAGAGCGACAGGGCGCAGGCCAGGATCAGACTCTGAACGCACAGGGCGATCAGGACGCCGCTCACCCAATCCAGTTGCATGTGACAGTCCGCGCCGATCGCTACCGGACTCTACAGAGCGCCTTCGGCGACCTTCGACAAGGTCGCGCGCGACGAGCGGCCGTCCCGCTCGTCCCTAGGGCTGCCCCGCCGCGTCGTTGGACGCCATCTGCAGCCCGTCCTGCGGCGCGGCGAAATAGCGGTCGATGGCTTCAGCCACCGCGCGCATGAGCCGGCGGCGCGCGCGGCTGTCGTTCAACAAGCGCTCGTCTTCCGGGTTGGTGATGAAGCCCATCTCCAGCAGCACCGCGGGTACGTCGGGGGCCAGCAGCACGGCCAGGCCGGCGTCGCGATGGCTGCGGCGCAGCATGGGTCGGTCGGCCTCCTCGAGCTCGCCCAGCAGGGTGCGGGCCAGTTGGGCGGAGCGGTTCTGAGTGGCGCGCTGGGTCATGTCCAGCAGGATGCGGTCCACCGAGGCGTCGCGCCCCGGCAGGTTCAGGCTGCGGTGCCAGTTCTCGCCGCGCGTGAACTCGCGCACCGCCCGTCCGGCGCCCTGTTCCGACAGGGTGTAGACCGAGGCGCCGCGGGTGGCGGGGTCGGCGCCAGCGTCGGCGTGCAGCGAAATGAACAGAGTCCGCGCCCGCGCCCGGGCAGCGGCACGCGCCGGTGCAGGTTGACGTAGGCGTCGCTCTCGCGGCTCCAGCCGCACGCGATACCGGCCGGACCGCTCCAATTCCTGCTTCAGCGCCAGGGCGGCGGCCAGGGTCACGTCGCTTTCCTTGGAGCGGGCGCCCTGGGCGCCGGGGTCGCGACGCCATGGCCGGCGTCGATGAAGATCAGCGGACGCTCGCGG
>NZ_JBNFOJ010000092.1:0-10500 GCF_057364705.1 Brevundimonas sp. CURTG3B2_SDJG | reverse complement strand
CGCCAGAAGAGCGAGCGGCAGGACGGCGGGGCCGGCGTCGTCCAGGGCGGCGGCGCGTCGCCGGATGTCGGCGGTCGATCGCGCCCGGGACCAGCTTCATCGCGCTCTCGATCAGGAACAGGCCGACCCCGATGTCCCAGGCCAGCGCCAGCCGCGTCAGCCAGTCGCCCGAGATCGCCCAGGCCGCGCTGGAGGCCGTCAGGGCCAGGAGGGCGATCAGCGGCCAGTGCAGGCCGAGCCAGGAGCGAGCGTTCATCGGGCGATCATGCGCCAGCCGGCGGATCGGGCAAGCCGAACCTGTTGTGCGCCGCAAAATCCGCTCGACTTCCCCTAGGTCATCACGGAATGTTTCAGTCCTCGCCGACGAGGACACGCCCATGCCCATGACGCCGCGCGCCGGATTGCAGGTCGCCGATGACCTGGCCGCCTTCATCGAGACGGAGGTCCTGCCGGGCCTGGACCTCGACGCCGTCCGTCTCTGGACGGGCGCGACGGAGCTTCTGGAACGCGCCGGTGCGGAATGCCGCAATCTGTTGGCGGTGCGAGACCGGATGCAGGCGCAGATCGACGCCTGGTGGTCGGCCGAGGACGGCCGGCCGCGGGATCCGGAGGCGACGGCCGCCTTCCTGCGCTCGATCGGCTATCTGGTTCCGGAGCCGGAGCCCTTCCGGATCCGGACCGAGAACGTCGATGCGGAGGTGGCGTCGATGGCGGGGCCGCAGCTGGTGGTGCCGTCGCTAAACGCCCGCTTCGTGCTGAACGCCGCCAACGCGCGGTGGGGCAGCCTGTTCGACGCCCTGTACGGAACGGACGCGATGGGCGACCTGCCGCCGGCGGGCCCCTACGATGCGGCCCGAGGGGCTCGGGTCGTCGCGCGCGCCAAGGCCTTCCTGGACAAGGCCGCGCCGTTGGTCGAGGGCTCGCACGGCCAGGCCGCGGGCTATGCCGTGGTCGACGGCCGGCTGGTCCCTGCGCTGAAGGACCCTGCACAGTTCGCCGGCTGGCGCGGCGACGCAGCCGCGCCCGAGGCGGTGCTGCTGAAGCACAACGGCCTGCACATCGAGCTGGTCCTGGACCGCTCCAGTCCGATCGGCGCCGCCGATCCGGCCGGCCTGTCGGACGTGGTGCTGGAGGCGGCGCTGTCGACCATCGTGGACCTGGAGGACTCGGTCGCCGCGGTCGACGCCGCCGACAAGGTCGCGGCGTACCGCAACTGGCTGGGCCTGATGAAGGGCGACCTGTCCGAGACCTTCGTGAAGGGCGGCGCCGACCTGACTCGCACCCTGGCGGCGGACCGCGACTACGCCGCGCCGGACGGATCGACCCTGATCTTGCCGGGGCGGTCGCTGCTGTTCGTGCGCAACGTCGGTCATTTGATGACGACCCCGGCGGTGCGGATGGCCGACGGCTCCGAGGCGTTCGAGGGCGCGCTGGACGCCCTCGTCACCAGCCTGATCGCGTTGCACGACCTGAAGCGACTGGGACGCTTCCGGAACAGCCGGGCGGGGTCGGTCTACATCGTCAAGCCGAAGATGCACGGTCCCGACGAAGTGGCCCTGACCAACCGGTTGTTCGGGCAGGTCGAGGACATCCTGGGCCTGCCCCGGTTCACGCTGAAGGTCGGCGTGATGGACGAGGAGCGCCGAACGTCCGCCAACCTCGCGGCCTGCATCCGCGAGGTCGCCGACCGGCTGGTGTTCATCAACACGGGCTTCCTGGATCGCACCGGCGACGAGATCCACACGGCGATGCGGGCCGGCCCCGTGATCCGCAAGGGCGAGATGAAGTCGGCGGCCTGGATCGCCGCCTACGAGACGCGCAACGTCGCCATCGGGCTGCAGTGCGGCCTCGACGGGCGGGGCCAGATCGGCAAGGGCATGTGGGCCGCGCCGGACCGGATGGCGGACATGCTGGACCAGAAGGCCGCCCACCCTAAGACCGGGGCCAACACGGCCTGGGTCCCGTCACCGACCGCCGCGACCCTGCACGCGCTGCACTATCACCAGACCGACGTCTTCGCCCTGCGGGCCGAGATCGGGGCTCGGCCGGTTCCGGGGCTGGACGATCTGCTGACCGCGCCCGTGGCCGAGGGGCGTCGCTGGTCGGATCAGGAGATCGCCCAGGAGTTGGACAATAATGCCCAGGGGCTGCTGGGCTATGTCGTGCGCTGGATCGATCAGGGCGTCGGCTGCTCCAAGGTGCCCGACATTCACGACGTCGGCCTGATGGAGGATCGCGCCACCCTGCGCATCTCGTCCCAGCACATGGCCAACTGGCTGCTGCATGGCGTCTGCACGGCCGAACAGGTGGACGCCGCCCTGTCGCGCATGGCCGCCAAGGTGGACGCCCAGAACGCCGGCGACCCCCTGTACCGACCCATGGCGGCGGATCCGGCGAACAGCCTGGCGTTCCAGGCCGCGCGCGCCCTGGTCTTCGAGGGCGCCGAGCAGCCCAACGGCTACACCGAGCCGCTGCTGCACGCCTTCCGGCTCAGGGCCAAGGCCGCCGCCTGAGGCCCGGTTCGGGGCGTCCGCCGTCAAACCTGTCCGATCTGTAACTTGCGGGGGGCAGGGGGCGCTGACAAGGTTCCTTTACTTCACGGAGGGGCTGTCATGCTGACGATCGAGAACCTGACCCACATCTACGGCAATGGAACTCGAGCGCTGGACGGCGTCAGCCTGACGATCCCCAAGGGCATGTACGGCCTGCTGGGGCCCAATGGCGCGGGCAAGTCGACGCTGATGCGCTCGATCGCGACGCTGCAGACCCCGACCTCGGGCTCGATCCGCTTCGGCGACATCGACGTGATCAAGAACCCGGAGCAGCTGCGGCGCGTGCTGGGCTATCTGCCCCAGGACTTCGGCGTCTATCCGCGTGTTTCGGCCTACGACATGCTGGATCACATGGCGGTGCTGAAGGGGATCGCCAACGGCAAGGACCGCAAGGCTACCGTCGAGGCCCTGCTGAACCAGGTGAACCTGTGGCCGGTGCGGGGCAAGGCGCTGGCCGGCTTCTCGGGCGGGATGCGGCAGCGCTTCGGCATCGCCCAGGCGCTGATCGGCAATCCGGAGCTGATCATCGTCGACGAGCCGACCGCGGGCCTGGACCCGGAGGAACGCAACCGCTTCCTGAACCTGCTGGCCGAGGTCGGCGAGAACGTCGTCGTCATCCTGTCCACCCACATCGTCGAGGACGTGACGGACCTGTGCCCCCGCATGGCGGTCCTGGCCGGCGGCAAGGTGCAGTTGGAAGGCACGCCGACCGAGCTGATGCACAACCTGGAAGGCCGCGTATGGCGCCGGACCATCGACAAGTCCGAACTGGCCGACTTCCAGACCCGGTACAACGTCATTTCGACCCGCCTGTTCGCCGGCCGCACCGTCGTCCACGTCCTGGCCGACCGGAGCCCGGGCGACGGCTTCGAGGCCGCGCCGGGCGGCCTCGAGGACGTCTATCTGGCCACCGTCGCCGCCTCGCGTCGCGCGGCCTGAGGCGTCCCCATGTTCGGCAAGATCGCGAGCTTCGAACTCCGCTACCAGCTGCGCCAGCCGGCGTTCTGGGTCATCTTCATCGTCTTCGCCCTGCTGTCGTTCGGGGCGGTGGCCAGCGAGAACGTCTCGCTGGGCTCGGGCGGCAACGTCTTCAAGAATGCGCCCTATTCGCTGGCCGTTGCGCACATCGCGTTCAACGTCTTCTTCATCCTGGGCTCGACGGCCATCGTCGCCAATGCGGTGGCGCGCGACACGCAGACCGGGTTCGGCCCGCTGGTGCTGTCCACGCCGGTGAGCAAGGCGTCGTATCTGTTCGGCCGCTTCTTCGGCGCCTTCGCCGCCGTGGCACTCTGCTATCTGAGCATCTCGTTCGGAACCCTGCTGGGCACCGGAATGCCGTGGGTGGATCCCGAGACCCTCGGGCCGTTCCGTCCGCTGGACTATCTCTATTCCTATTCGGTCTACGGCCTGACGGGCCTGTTCCTGACCTCGGCCCTCTTCTTCACCCTGGCGACGGTCACGCGCTCGATGATGGCGACCTATGTCGGCGTCGTGGGGGTGATCATCCTCTATCTCGCGACCAACGGGGTCCTGGGGTCGCGGCCCGAGTTCGAGACCGCCCTGGCCTGGGCCGAGCCGTTCGGATCGGGCGCCTATTCTCTGGCGACGAAGTACTGGACGGCGGCTGAGCGGAACACGATCAACGCGCCGCTCGAGGGCGTGCTGCTCTGGAACCGGGTCCTGTGGACTCTGGTCGGCTTCGCCATCCTGGCGGCCGCCTATGCGCTGTTCCACGCCGTCGCCGGCGCGCGCCAAAGGCCAAGAAGTCTGAGCGCCTGCGCGCGCTCGCTGATGCGGCTCCTCCGGTCGCCGCGGCGCTGGGCCGCCTGCCCGAGCCGACTCACGGCCTCCGGGCCGCATGGGCCCAGCTGGCGTCCCGCACCGGCTTCGAGATGACCCTGATCTTCCGCAGCCCCGCCTATCTGGTGCTGATGCTGCTGGGGTTCGCCTTCGCGACGGCCATGCTGTTCTTCACCGGAGAGGTCTACGGCGCGCCGATCCTGCTGGTCACCCGGGTGGCGATCACGGCGCTGTTCGGGGCGTTCGGGCTGATTTCCATCGTCATCGCCATCTACTATTCGGGCGAGCTTGTCTGGCGCGACCGCGAACGCAAGGCGCACGAGATCATCGACGCCTCGGCGGCGCCCGACTGGACCTTCCTGATCCCCAAGACGCTGGCGCTGATGCTGGTGCTGCTGTCCACCGCGCTGGTGGGCATTCTCGCCGGCGTCGCCACCCAGGCGATCAAGGGCTATTTCGACTTCGAGCTGGGCAAGTACATCGTCTGGTACGCGATTCCGCAGGCGATCGGGTTCAGCCTTCTGGCGATCCTGGCCATCTTCGTGCAGGCGTTGTCGCCCAACAAGTTCGTCGGCTGGGCGATCATGGTGGTCTACCTGATCTCCACGCTGGTGCTGAACAACCTCGGTTTCGACCACCCGCTCTATCAGTACGGAACCGGCCTCTCCGTGCCGTTGTCGGACATGAACGGCCGGGGCGACTTCGCCGGCTTCAACGCCTGGTTCGACCTGTACTGGACCGCTTTCGCGGTGGTGCTCCTGGTCGTCGTCTACGCTCTGTGGCGCAGGGGAACCGAGACCCGGTTGCTGCCGAGGCTGAAGCGTTTCCCGCGGCGCGTCGCCGGTCCGGCGGGCGTGATCGGCGTCCTGGCGCTGGTCGCCTTCGCCGGCCTGGGTGCGTTCATCTACACCAACACCAACATCTGGAACGACTACGTCAGCCGCGACGCCGTCGAGCGCCGGATGGCGGACGCCGAGAAGGCTCTGCTGCGCTACGAGAACACGCCGCAGCCGGCGGTGGCGAGCGTGCGCCTGGCGCTGGATCTGCGTCCGCACGAGCCCCGCCTGACGACGCGCGGGACCTATGTGCTGGAGAACCTCACCAACGCGCCCCTGAACGAGGTCCACCTGCGCTGGCCCGACGACCTCGAGATCAAGGCGCTGACCGTGCAAGGCGCGACCGTCGCGCGGGAATGGCCCGAGTTCGACTACCGCATCTATCGCTTCGCCACGCCCATGCAGCCGGGCGAGCGGCGCACCGTGACCTTCGAGACGGTCCTGGCGCAGCACGGCTTCAAGGCCAGCGGCAACACCACCCGGGTCGTGGACAACGGGACCTTCGTCAATAACAGCGAATTCGCCCCCAGCATCGGCATGAACCGCAACGGCCTGCTGACCGACCGGGCCAAACGCCGCAAGTATGGCCTTCCCGCCGAGCTTCGTCCGGCCAAGCTGGAGGATGAGAGCGCCCGGGGCCGCAACTACATCGGGGCCGACTGGGTCACCGCCGACATCACGGTGACGACCGACGCCGATCAGACCCCGATCGCCCCCGGCTACAAGGTGTCGGATGTGACCCGCGACGGCCGCCGCACGGCCCGCTTTGTCACCGAGTCCCCGATCCTGCACTTCTTCTCGGTGCAGTCGGCGCGCTACGAAATCCTGCGCCGCGAGCACAACGGCGTGGCCCTGGAGGTCTATCACGACGCCCAGCACGCCCGGAACGCGCCCCGGATGATCGAGGCGATGAAGGCGTCGCTGGACTACTACACGCGCGCCTTCAGCCCGTATCAGTTCCGCCAGGCTCGGATCATCGAGTTCCCGGCCTACGCCAGCTTCGCCCAAGCCTTCGCCAACACCATGCCCTACTCCGAGGGGCTGGGCTTCATCGCCGACTTCTCGGACCCGACGAAGATCGACTACGTCACCTACGTCACGGCGCACGAGATGGGCCACCAGTGGTGGGCGCACCAGGTCGTCGGCTCGAACCAGCAGGGCATGACCGTCCTCAGCGAGACCCTGGCCCAGTACTCGGCGCTGATGGTCATGGAGAAGATGTACGGGCGCGACGACATCCGCCGCTTCCTGAAGTTCGAGCTGGATCGCTACCTGCGCTCGCGCGGCACCGAGCGGCTGGAAGAGATGCCGCTGATGCGCAACGAGAACCAGCAGTACATCCACTACCAGAAGGGCGGCCTGGTCATGTACCTGCTGCGCGACCAGCTGGGCGAGGATGCGGTCAACCGCGCGCTGCGGCGGGTCCTGGCCCAGTACGCCTTCAAGGGCGCGCCCTATCCGCGCTCGCTGGACCTGATCGCGGCGCTGCGCGCCGAGGCCCCGGCGGATAAGCAGGCGCTGATCACCGACCTGTTCGAGAAGATCACCCTCTATGACGTCAAGACGACCGGGGCGACCGCGACGCGGCGCGCCGACGGCCGCTGGGACGTCACGGTGACGGTCGACGCCCGCAAGCTCTACGCCGACGGCAAGGGCGAGGAGACGGTCGCGCCGCTGAACGAGAGCTTCGACGTCGGCCTGTTCACCGCCGAGCCGGGCAAGGGCCGCTTCGACCCGTCGGACGTGATCCTGCTGGAGCGCCGGCCGATCCGGTCGGGGGTGCAGACGCTGCGCTTCGTCACGGCGAAGAAGCCGCTGTTCGCGGGCGTCGATCCCTACAACAAGTGGATCGACCGAAACTCGGACGACAACGTCAGGACGGTGGATTAGGCCGCTGCGCGGCGGTGGTTGGTGATCAGCCACTAGCGCGCGGCGCGCCCGTCACCGCGTCCCGAACAGCCGGTCGCCGGCGTCGCCTAGGCCGGGAACGATGTAGCCGTGGTCGTTCAGCCGCTCGTCCACGGCGGCGGTCCAGACCGGCACGTCGGGATGCCAGCCGCGCAGGCGCTCCAGGCCCTCGGGCGAGGCGACGAGGCAGACGAAGCGCAGGTTGGTCACGCCGCGCTCCTTGAGCCGCTCCAAGGCGGCGACCGCGGTGTTGGCGGTGGCCAGCATCGGATCGATGACGACGCACAGGCGGTCGGCCACGTCCTCCGGGGCGCGAAAATAGTATTCGACCGCGTCCAGGGTCTCGGGCTCGCGGTACAGGCCAACGTGCCCGACGCGGGCCGAGGGGACCAGGTCCAGCATCCCTTCCACCAGGCCCAGGCCGGCCCGCAGGATGGGTACGAAGACCAGCTTCTTGCCCTCGATCTTCTGGCCGGTGGTGGGGCCGACCGGCGTCTCGACGGGATAGTCCTCCAGCGGCAGGTCGCGGGTGACCTCGTAGCAGAGCAGGGTCGAGATCTCGCGCAGCAACTGGCGGAAGCGGGCGGTCGAGGTGTCCCTGGACGCATGATCGACAGCTTGTGCGCGACGAGCGGGTGGCCGACGACGGTGACGCCGTCCATCGTGAAGGCGGGCTTCGGCATCAGAATACGGTTCCGTCGGAGAGGATGGTCAGGGGCGGGCCGCCGCCCTCCCGGCGCTCCGGCGGCGGCGCGGCGACCGGCCGCCCAGGTGCCGCCTTCCAGCACGCTGGCCAGGGGCATGACCTGGGCCGTCACGCCCAGTTCGTCGCGCACCAGCGGGGCGATGCGATCCAGCAGGGCGACGGTCATGGCGCGCCAGGCGACGACCAGGGGATCGGAGACGGGCCAGGCCTTCTCGGCGTCCGTGGGATTCTTCAGCGCCAGCACGCCCAGGTCCATGAGCAGGCCGCCGTTGCGGTATTCGGCCAGGCCGGTCAGGCCGTCCAGATCGACGACATCGACGCCGGCGGTCAGCAGGGGCTCGACCAGGGAGTAGCTGAGCCACTGGGACAGCTTGTGAATCGGAACCAGGCCGTCGGTGGCGTCGTCGCGCTTGAGGGCGGGATGCCGCCAGCAGTCGCCGAGGTCTATGCCGCCCAGGGTCAGCCGGTCCTGCCAGACGGGACCGAAGGCCTCGAGCAGCAGGCGCAGGATGGCCGGGGCCGGCAGACGGTCCTGCTCGTCCATCTGTTCGAACAGGACGTCGGCCAGGCCGCCGGGACGGGGCGTGTCCTCCAGCTCGAACAGCTCTGGCCGAGCCAGGCACTGGCGGCCCAGGCGGCGCAGCAGGGCCGCGCGGCCCTCGAGCCCGACCAGGGGATTGGCGTCCGTGACCTGGAAGCCCCTGGCCAGGTCGTCGGCCGAGAGCAGGGTCAGGGCGACGGCGTCGACGCGCAGGGGATCGTCCGGCGTGGAGGAGAAGGCGCCCGCCTCGAACATCCGCAGCGAGGCGATGGCGAGGCCCTCGGAGCGGGCCAGGGTCCGTCCGGTCGCGGCGTCGTGATAGGACCAGCCCGGGCCGGAGCCGGCGTCCAGCAGCACCGAGACCATGGCCAGGTCGAACTCGGTGCGGGCGCGGGCGGCGTCGTCGGGCCAGTCGACGCCGTCGGCGACCGGCGCCCAGAGATCGACGCCGTCGACCGCGAAATGCCGCCAGCGGGCGTGGAACGGGACCTGGAGCGTCGGGTACTGGTCGCGGATGACGGCGGCGACGTACCGGGCCGTCTCGGGCAGGCGGTCCAGGTCGACGCGCCAGTGCTCCAGGCCGCCGGCCAGGCCGATCTCCAGGATTTCGCGCGCGCGCTCGCGGACGGCGGCGGCGTTCAGCAGGCTCAGGGCCTGCGCGGTCTCAGAACTGCTCAAGATCGCGGCCCACCACGCGGGTCAGTTCGTCGGCGGACTTGGCGCCTTCGGGGGTGAAGTAGCCGGCGGCCTTCTTGGCCTCCATTTCCACGGAGGCGTCGGGCGGGATCAGATCGTCGGGGATCGGCACGCGCTCGCCGATCTCTATCCCTGCGCCGGTCAGCGTCGTGCTTCATGTTCGACATCGAGACGAAGCGGTCGATCCGGGTGATCCCCAGCCAGTGCAGGACGTCGGGCATCAGCTGCTGGAAGCGGGCGTCCTGCACGCCGGCCACGCACTCGGTGCGCTCGAAATAGGTCGCCGCCTGATCGCCGCCCGGCTGGCGCTTGCGGGCGTTGTAGACGAGGAATTTCGTCACCTCGCCCAGGGCCCGGCCCTCTTTCCGGTTATAGACGATCAGGCCGGCCCCGCCGGCTTGCGCCTCGCGCACGCATTCCTCGATGCCGTGGGTCAGGTAGGGGCGGCAGGTGCAGATGTCCGAGCCGAAGACGTCGGAGCCGTTGCACTCGTCGTGGACCCGGCAGGTCAGGCGGCGCTTCGGGTCGGCGATCGCGGCCGGGTCGCCGAAGATGTAGAGCGTGATGCCCCCGATCGGCGGCAGGAAGACCTTGATGTCCGGCCGGGTGACCAGGTCGGCGTACATGCCGCCGGTCTGCTCGAACAGGGTGCGGCGCAGCGCCGTCTCGGTGACGCCGAAGCGCTCGGCGATGCCGGGCAGCCACCAGACCGGGTCGATGGCGGCCTTGGTCACGGCCACGTCGCCGGTGTCGTGCACGACCGCCCCGTCGACCTTGATGCGGCCGGCGGCGATGGCCTCGTTGATCTCGCCCAGCTGCAGGCGCGCGCGGGTCACGGCGATGGTGGGGCGGATGTCGACGCCGTCCTGGATCTCGGCGGCGAAGTCCTCGGCCACCCGGGCGCCCCAGGGGTCCAGCGAGACGATCTTGCCGCCGTCGGTCCACTGCGGGAACGGCCCCATGGGGGTGGTCGGCGCGGTGTTGGTCAGGTCGGGCCGGTTGTTGGCGCTCATCGCGCCCGACGACACGGCCAGGGCGCGGTAGACCGAATAGGCGCCGCCGTGGGCGCCGATGGCGTTGCGGTCGGCGCCGGCGTTCACCGTGCCGATGACGGGCCCGCGCTCGCGGGCGGTCGGGCGCCCGCCACTGGATCGGGAAGCGGGAGGCGGTCCCCGCGCCGGGGTGGGAGTTGAGCCGGATGTGGCTCGGTCGGTTGGACATGTTTCCTCACTCGAATCCGGCCTGTTGTTGTTATCGAGCCGGACTCGTCAGGACACACCCGGAACGCGGGTCTGTCCAGAGGGCGCGCGTGTTCGTCCACCGGCGGGAGCCGCCGGAGGTCGGGGAGGGCGCGGGGCGTCCGGGCCTCGCCCGGAGCTGTTGAGCTGTTACCGTTTCGACGAGACAGGCCGCCCCGCGTGGTCGTTGGTTTCGCGCGCCCTCCGGCTGGCGGCCCTGTTA
>NZ_JBNFOJ010000091.1:0-10510 GCF_057364705.1 Brevundimonas sp. CURTG3B2_SDJG | reverse complement strand
GCCGCGCCGCGCCGGCGGCCGTCCGGGCCGTCAAGCCGACGTCGCGGCGCGCGCCTCACCGCCGCCCGAGAATCAAGATAACGTGGTTCTTGTTTGCTTGCGCAGGCCGCCGTGAGGGCTCGTGGCGACAGAACTCGAAATCTCTCGCGTCCGTCGCGACCGTGCCGAATGGACGGCCCTCGTGCGGCGGTTGCTTCGGTATGGCGAAACCAGCGGCCTCGACGATAGGCACATGGACTTTCTGGAAAGCCTGCAGGCGGCGTGGAGCCCCGACGAGCTGAGCCACCGTCAGGTCGAATGGCTACTGGACATCCGGGATTCGGCGACCTTCGTTTCGGAGTACGGGGGCGCGAGCGTCAGGTTCCTCACGCGGGTCTGTTTTGAAAACCGCCTGGGGATCGAAGATCTCGACGATCTTGCTTGGGTAGAGACAGCCTGGGCGACCAACGAGGACCGCGTGGTCCGGCGCGACGCCCAGCGGCTGTACCGCCTCGCCCGGTCCATGGACCTTTTGGACGACTGATCGCCCAGGCCTTCGGTTCCGGAGGTTCGAGCGGCTTTACCGCTTCCCCGAACGAAAAAGGGGCCGCACGAATGCGGCCCCCTTTAACCAACCGATTTCCTTTGAGGAAATGGTCGGAGCGACAGGATTCGAACCTGCGACCCCTTGACCCCCAGTCAAGTGCGCTACCAGGCTGCGCCACGCTCCGAGAGGCGCTCCTATAGACGGGGTCGCGCTCGGCGCAAACCCAAAAAAAGCGGTCTTCAGGCGGTTCGCGACAGGACCGCGTCCAGCCGGGCCCGCGCGCCCTCCAGCTCGGCCAGGATCTGGCGCAGACGGACGGTCGAAACGGACGGCGCGGCCGACGCGGCGGCCGGCGGCGGGCTCTGCGGAATCGCGCCGTCGGGCTCGAACGTCACCAGCCCTTCGGGGTCGCCCCAGGACGCCAGGCGCTTGATCCCCTGCTCCTTGAACAGGCGCTGCACGCCCTTGATGGTCAGGCCCTCGTCGTGCAGCAGCCGTTTGACCGCCTTCAGCAGCACCACGTCCTGCGGCCGGTAGAAGCGCCGCCCGCCCGCCCGCTTCAGCGGGGCCACGAAGCTGAACTTGGTCTCCCAGAACCGCAGCACGTGCTGGGGGGCGCCGACCTCTTCAGCGGCCTCGGAAATCGTCCGGAAGGCGTTCGGGCTCTTGGCCATGGTCAGCGGGCTGCGGTCAGGCCGGCACGACGGCGTCGTGCACCCGGCCCTTCATGATCTGCGAGGCGCGGAAGCTGATGACCCGGCGTGGATGGATCGCGGCCGGCTCGCCGGTCTTGGGGTTGCGGCCCATGCGGGCGCGCTTCTCGCGCACCTGGAAGACGCCGAAGCCCGACAGCTTGACCGTCTCGCCGCGCTCAAGGGATTCGACGATCAACTCCAGGGTCCGCTCGACCAGGGTCGAGCATTCCTGCCGCGACAAGCCCACCTCCTCGTGGACGGCTTCGCAAAGGTCCGCCCGGGTCAGTGTCTGCGTCACGGTCCAACTCCCCTGGATTGCTCCGGCCAGCCCATAAAAGGGCAAGCGTCGTCAAATGGAAAGCCGATATTGCGCTTCAGAGCCGAAACGCGCAGGCGCCCCAGGTCAGACCGCCGCCCATGGCCTCCAGCAGGACCAGGTCGCCGCGCTTGATCCGGCCATCCTGGATCGCCGCGTCCAGCGCCAGCGGGATCGAGGCCGCCGAGGTGTTGGCGTGCAGGGCGACAGTCGAGATCACCTTGTGTTCGTCCAGGCCCAGCCGATCGCCGACGCCCTGATGATCCGCTGGTTGGCCTGGTGCGGCACGAACCAGTCGACCTCGGCCACCTCCAGCCCCGACGCCTCGCAGGCGGCGGTGATCGCTTCAGCGATGTTGACCACGGCGTGGCGGAACACCTGGTTGCCGGCCATGCGCAGGTGGCCGATGGAACCCGTCGTCGCCGGCCCACCGTCGACGTACAGCAGGTCCGTCTTGGTCCCGTCGCAGCGTAGAGCGAACCCCAGCAGCCCCTGGTCGGCCTTGGTCCCCTGCCCTTCGCGCGGCTCGACCACCACGGCTCCGGCCCCGTCGCCGAACAGCACGCAGGTCGACCGGTCGGTCCAGTCCAGCAGCCGGGTCATCTCCTCGGCGCCGATCACCAGGGCGCATTTGGCCAGTCCCCGAGCCACGAAGCCGTCGGCCACGCTCAGGGCGTAGACGAAGCCCGAGCACACCGCCTGCACGTCGAAGGCGATGCACACCGGTGCGCCCAGCTTGCGCTGCACGATCGAGGCCGTGGCCGGAAAGGTCATGTCCGGCGTGGTGGTCGCCACCACGATCAGATCGACCTCTTCCGGGGTCCGGCCCGCGTCCGCCAGGGCGCGCCGGGCCGCTTCGGTCGCCAGGTCGCTGGTCGGCTCGTCGTCCCGCGCCTTGTGCCGCTGCTTGATGCCGGTGCGCTCCTGGATCCACTCGTCGGAGGTGTCCACGATCTTCGCCAGATCGGCGTTGGTGACGATCTGCTCGGGAAGATAGGAACCGACGCCGGTGACGGCGCTGCGGATGACGCTCACTGGGAAGTCTCCATGGCCGCCGGCGCTTCGGGCGCGGGCGGCTGTTCAAGCACGGCGGTCAGGCGCTGCAGGTTGGCGCCCACCTTCGCCATATAGTCGCTGCGCGCCAGATCGACAGCGATCCGGATGGCGGCGCCGAACCCGCCCGCAGTCGCCCCGCCGTGGCTCTTCACCACGATCCCGTTCAGGCCCAGCAGCGGCCCGCCGTTGATGGCGTTCGGGTCGATCTTGGCGCTCATCTTCTTCAGCGCCGGATAGGCCAGCGCGGCGCCGGCCTTGGACATCAGGCTGGAGCCCAAGGCCTCCCGCGTCAGCGCGCCGATGAACTTGGCCACGCCCTCGGCGGTCTTCAGCGCGATGTTGCCCGTGAAGCCGTCGGTGACGATCACGTCCACCGTGCCCTTGGCGATGTCGTCGCCCTCCACGAAGCCGTGGTAGTTCACCCCTAGCCCGCCTTCGCGCAGCAGGCGCGCGGCCTCGCGCACCTCCTCGTGGCCCTTCATGTCCTCCGAGCCGACGTTCAGCAGCCCCACGGTGGGCCGCGCCACCCCGTGCACGGCCGTCATGAAGGCCTCGCCCATGATCGCGAACTCGACCAGCTGGGCCGCGTCGCTCTCGACGTTGGCGCCGACGTCCAGCACCGCGGTCACGCCGCGGAAGGTGGGCCAGCTGGCCACGATCGCCGGCCGTTCCAGCCCCGGCGCGGACATGCGCAGCAGCAGCTTGGAGATGGCCATCAGGGCGCCGGTGTTGCCCGCTGAAACGACCGCGGCGGCCTCTCCGGACTTCACCGCCTCGATGGCGTTCCACAGGCTGGAGCCCTTGCCCCGCCGCATCGCCTGGGCCGGTTTCTCGTCCATCGCCACCACCTTGTCGGTGTGACGGACCAGGCAGACGTCCTCGCCCAGGCCGCACTTGGCCATCTCGGCGCGGATCGCGGCCTCGTCGCCGTTCAGCAGGAAGCGCACGCCCTCGCCGCCGTGGCGGACGCGATACTCACGGACGCCGCCGACCACGACCGACGGACCGTGGTCCCCGCCCATGGCGTCGAGCGAAATCAGAATGGGGGATGACAAGCCGTTTCGACTCCGTCACGCCGTTCTCCGGCGCTGTCAGGCGGCGACGATAACGCCGCACCGGGGGGATGCAACCAGGTGGACGCCGCGTCAACCTTCGTCGGACGGCCGAAGCTGTTTCAGCACCGCGAAGGGCGAGATTTCCGCCGGTTCCTCGGGCTGGACGAACTCCGCGCCCGCCTTGCGCGGGAACGGATCCAGCCGCAGCGCCAGCTGTTCGACCGCGTACTGGCCCAGATCGACCTGGCCGTCCTCGATCAAATCCGGCGATTCGTCCTCCAGGGTGATCACGATCTCCTCCGGGTCCTCCTCGGCGGCCTCGGCCAGCGGGATCGAGAAAGGCGCGTCGATCTCGACCGGCAGCGGCTCCAGCGTCAGGCCGCAGGTCTGCACGGCCTTGGCCCGCACCCGTCCCGACAGGGTCCACCCCGCCGCCGACGGCGCCAGGGCCACCTCGGCCTCGAACGCGTCCAGGGACGCCAGGTCCAGCGCCCTGGCGATCCGGGCCCGCGTCGGGCCGTCCGGCGACAGGACGCGCGTCACCCCCGATCCGATCTGATGCAGGCGGACGGGTTCGCTGTAGGGCAAGGCGGGGACGGTCATGCCGCCACCTTGGCCCAGTCGGGGGCCGTCGTCACGGCCTCGAAGGCCTGCGCCGCCAGTCTCCCGCGGCTTTCCAGGGCGTAGGCGGCCAGCGCTGCGCCGGCGGCCGAATCTTCGCTTTCAAAGACATTGCGCGCCAGGCTGGCCCCCAACGCCGGCTCGTCCTCGGCCTTCAGCGCGGCCTCGTAGGCGGTCATCCGCCCGTATAGGGACTCGCCCAGCTTGCGCATCTTCTTGCCCACCGAGATGTCGCCCACGCCCAGTTCGCGCAGGGTGTGGTCCAGGGCCGAGACGTAGGTGTCGAACAGCTGCTGGCCCGCGTCGGCCCCGCGTTCCCCGTCCTCGCGCAGCCGCATGTTCAGCAGCAGCACGTGCAGGGTGTACAGTTCGAACCGCGCGTCGATCCGGTCCGCCACGCCCAGGACGGTGTAGAAGCCCGGGTCGCGGGCCTGTTGGACGGTCAGCCCGTAGAGACTGTCCCCCAGGCGTTCGCGGCGGTTCCGGAAGAGATTCTGAAGCATGGCATGCGGCCCCTTTTCCGCCGCGCCGTTGAACTAAGGCCCGTGTCCGGTTAGGTCAAAGACCTTGTTCTGTCGCAGGCGCCGCATATGCTCCGTACGAAACTCCTGATCGCCGCCCTTTCGGCCGCCGCGCTGACCGCCGCGTGCGCCCCCGTGGTGGGCCAGAACGGCTTTCAGGCGATCGACGCCAAGCCGACGGACATCGTCGCGGGCACGGACACGCGTCAGACAGTGCTGACCAAGCTGGGCACCCCCTCGACCACCTCGACCTTCGAGAGCGACACGGTCTGGTACTACATGAGCCAGGTCACCGAGAAGTACACCTACAACCGGCCCCAGGTGACCCAGCGCAGCGTCACCGAAATCACCTTCAACGACGCCGGCCAGGTCGCCGCCGTGCGCACCCTGGGCCTGGACGACGGCCAGCGCATCGCCATGGACCGCCGCGAGACCCCGACCCGCGGCCGCCAGCTCACCATTCTGGAACAGCTGCTCGGCAACGTCGCCCGCGGCCAGCTGCCTCGCACCGAGGAAGACCTCCCCGGCCAGCGCCGCCCGGACTAAGAACTTGGGAAATGCAGAACGCCCGGAGAGCGATCTCCGGGCGTTCGTGCGTGTGAAGTGGCTAGTGGCTAGTGGTTAGTGGCTGCACCGAGCACGGTTTCGTCGGCGGAGCGCGGCCGCCCGCAGCAGTAGCGCCAACCACTAACCACTAACCACTTCCGCGCTCGGACGAAGAAAGGGCGGCGCCGTCTCCGGCGCCGCCCAAGTCTCGATCAGCCCGCAGCGATCAGCCGACGGTCCCGCTCGCCAACACCGCCAGCAGCAGAAGCGCGACGATGTTGGTGATCTTGATCATCGGGTTCACCGCCGGACCGCTGGTGTCCTTGTAGGGATCGCCCACCGTGTCGCCGGTCACCGCGGCCTTGTGCGCCTCGGAGCCCTTGCCGTGGACCGCGCCGTTCTTGTCGGTGAAGCCCTCCTCGATGACCTTCTTGGCGTTGTCCCACGCGCCGCCGCCCGAGGTCATCGACACGGCCACGAACAGGCCGGTCACGATCACCCCCATCAGCATCGCGCCCAGGGCGGCGAAGGCGTTGGCCTTCTCCGGCTGGATGAACAGCACCACCAGGAACAGCACGATCGGCGACAGCACCGGCAACAGCGACGGCACGATCATCTCGCGGATCGCCGCCGAGGTCAGGATGTCGACCGCCTTGCCGTACTCCGGCTTCACCTGGCCGGTCATGATGCCCGGGTTCTCGCGGAACTGTCGGCGCACCTCGGCCACGACCGATTCGGCCGCCCGGCCCACGGCGGTCATCGACAGACCGCCGAACAGGAAGGGCAGCAGCCCTCCGAACAGCAGGCCGATCACCACGTACGGGTTGGTCAGGTCGAAGGCGACCGTCCCCAGGCCCTCGAAGAAGCTGCCCGGCGCCGCATTGGCCGAGAAGAACTTCAGGTCCTCGGTGTAGGCGGCGAACAGCACCAGGGCGCCCAGGCCCGCCGAACCGATGGCGTAGCCCTTGGTCACGGCCTTGGTGGTGTTGCCCACCGCGTCCAGCGCGTCGGTCGAGTGGCGCACTTCCGGCGGCAGGCCCGCCATTTCGGCGATCCCCCCCGCGTTGTCTGTCACGGGCCCGAAGGCGTCCAGCGCCACGATCATCCCGGCCACGCCGAGCATGGTCGTGGTCGCGATGGCGATGCCGAACAGGCCTGCCAGCTGATAGGTCACCACGATGCCGATGATGATCGTCAGCGCCGGAAGCGCCGTCGATTCCAGCGACATCGCCAGGCCCTGGATCACATTGGTGCCGTGACCCGAGACCGAGGCGTTGGCCACCGACTTGACCGGCCGGAAGCCGGTGCCGGTGTAGTATTCGGTGATCACCACGATGGCGGCGGTCACCACCAGCCCGACCATGCCGGACCAGAAGAGTTGCATCGGCTCGATCAGCAGCCCGCCCGAGGTCGTCACCGGCCCGAGCAGGTTTTCCGACTGCAGGAACTGGAACAGGCCGAAGATGGCCGCGACCGACAGCACGCCCGTCACGATCAGCCCCTGGTACAGGGCCCCCATGATGTTCTGCGACTTGCCCAAGCGCACGAAGAAGGCGCCGATGATCGAGGTGACGATGCAGACCGCGCAGATCAGCAGCGGCAGCAGCATCATCACGTCCACATAGGGCTGGCCGCGGAAGAAGATCGCCGCCAGCACCATGGTGGCGACGGTGGTCACCGCATAGGTCTCGAACAGGTCGGCGGCCATGCCGGCGCAGTCGCCGACGTTGTCGCCCACATTGTCCGCGATGGTCGCGGCGTTGCGGGGATCGTCCTCGGGGATGCCCGCCTCGACCTTGCCCACCATGTCGCCGCCCACGTCGGCGCCCTTGGTGAAGATGCCGCCGCCCAGACGGGCGAAGATGGAGATCAGCGACGCGCCGAAGCCCAGCGCGACCAGGCCGTCGATCACGTGCCGGTCGGTGCTCTCCATGCCCAGGCCCTGGGTCAGGAAGGCGTAGTAGCCCGCCACGCCCAGCAGGGCGCCGCCAGCCACGAACATGCCGGTGATGGCGCCCGATCGGAAGGCCAGGTTCAGGCCCCGCGACAGGCTTTCCGAAGCGCCTTGCGCGGTGCGGACGTTGGCCCGCACCGAGATCAGCATGCCGGCGAAGCCCGCCGCGCCCGACAGCACCGCGCCGATCAGGAAGCCGACGGCGGCCCATTGGCCGATCAGGAACCAGGCCGCGATCAGGATGACGATCCCGACGATGCCGATGGTGGTGTACTGGCGACGGAGATAGGCGGAGGCCCCTTCCTGGATCGCCGCGCGATCTCGCGCATCCGGTCGTTGCCGGTGGAGGCCTTCATAAGACTGGCGGTCTGGACGGCCCCGTACAGGACCCCCAGCGCGCCTGCGGCTATGACAAGCCACAGATAGTTACTCATGACGTTTCCAAACCCTGTGTATTTGAGGCGCCCGGACCCTTGGCGCGGCGGGCGTTTTCGCCTCTGTCCGCCTTCCGGTCCCCCCGTGCGCGGCGGACGCCGAGAAGGCGCGTCCCTGGGGATTGCGGCCAAACCGTGCCAAATGGTCGCGCGTCGCGCAACAGGCTTGGTGAACGGCGGTCAGCCGGCGCGGACGCCCGTGCGCCGCCGGGGCGCCTGGCTCACCACCTCGACCCGGGTCACCGAACCCCGGCCGGCGATGGCGGCGGCCGAGCGCATCAGACTGGCCGACAGGGCGGCCACGTCGATCCGCGTCCAGTCGTCCGGCACCACGAAGGGCGTGCGATGGCCCGCGCGCACCAGGGCGTCGCGCAGATAGGCCTCCTTCAGCCGCATCGATTCCGGCGTCGCCCAACCGCCCAGGTGCAGACGCAGTGAGACGAACACATAGTTCTGGATCCGGCCCCGGGCGATGATGGGCAGGCCCACGCCCGACACGTTCAGCACCCCGCCGGACGAGGACTGCCCGCTCGCGCCCGCCCGCGCCGGCGAGGCGGGCCGCGGCTTCGCGGTGGTCGCCTCCGAGGTCCGGGCCCTGGCTCAGCGCTCGGCCGAGGCCGCCAAGGAGATCAAGACCCTGATCTCGGCCTCGACCGCCCAGGTCGACCAGGGCGTGCAGCTGGTCGGCGAGACCGGCCAGGCCCTGCAGCGCATCGTCGGCCGCGTCGCCGAGATCGACGGCCTGGTCAGCGAGATCGCGGCGTCGGCTCAGGAGCAGGCCACCGGCCTTCAGCAGGTCAACACGGCCGTCAACCAGATGGATCAGGTCACCCAGCAGAACGCCGCCATGGTCGAGGAATCGACCGCCGCCAGCCACTCGCTGAGCCAGGAGGCCGAGAGCCTGGCCGCCTCGGTCGCCCGCTTCCGTGTCGGCGATCAGGTCCAGGCCCCGGCGCACCGCCCGCAGCCGCACCGGCCCGCCAACGTCGCCACGGTCCTCAGGACCGTCGGCCGCGGCGGCGCCGCCCTGAAGCCTCAGGCCCAGCCCGTCACGGACGGATGGGAAGAGTTCTGATCCGCCGGGCGTGGCGGGCCCGATCCGCCCACGCCCAACGTAAGCCAGTCGTCGCAGAGGGGGCGTCGAGACCGTGAAGAAGAAGCAGTCGATCTCCAGAGCCGTCCGAGTTCTGTTCATCGCCAACGGCGTCTGCATCGTCACGGTGCTGGCGGCGTTCATCGCCTATGGCTGGGCCTCGCACGGCGTCCAGAAGGCGCACTCGGCCCAGTACAGCTCCTACCTCCTCGCCGACGAGCTGCGTCAGAGCTCTGACGACCTGACGCGTATGGCCCGCGGCTACGCCGCGACGGGAACGGCCTACTACGAGCAGCAATATCTCGAGGTCGTGGCCATGCGGGCGGGACAGACCGCCCGGCCGCAGTCCCCCCACCGCATCTACTGGGACCTGGTGGGCGCCGACGACCGTCGCCCCCGTCCCGCGGGCAAGAAGCTGGGCCTCCTGGACGAGATGCGCCAGTTCGGCTTCACCGACGAGGAGTTCCAGAAGCTGGAGCTGGCCACCCAGCGCTCCAACGCCCTGATCGAGCTCGAGACCGAGGCGATGAACGCGGTCCACGGGCGGTTCAAGGACGCCGCCGGAGGCTACACCGTCGCCGGCGCCCCGAATCTGGACTACGCCCGCAGCCTGCTGTTCTCCTCCGACTACGCCGACGCCAAGAAGCTGGTGATGGTCCCGGTCGACGAGTTCTTCGGCCTGATGGAGGCGCGGACGGCCGGAGCCGTGGCCTCGGCCAACCGATGGGCCCTGATCGCCATGAGCGTGCTGGTCGCCGCCCTGGTCTTCCTGATCGGTTCTCTCTCCGCCACCGGCGTGATCCTGCTGCGTCGCGTGATGCGTCCGCTCGCGGCCATCCGCGGCCGGATGGAGACCCTCGCCAACGGCGAGCTGGACGCCGCCATTCCCTATTCCGACCGGTCCGACGAGATCGGCGACATGGCTCAGGCGCTGGTGGTGTTCAAGGACAACGCGGCGGCCAAATTGGCCGCGGACGCCCGGGCGATCGAGGCGCGCGAGCAGGCGGAGCTGGAGAAGCAGGCCGCCAGCGAAGCGGCGATCCGCGAGCAGCAGGCCCTGGTGGTCGATTCCTTCGGCGTGGCCCTGACCCGCCTGGCGCAGGGGGAGCTGACCTACCGGCTGGATTGCGACCTGCCGTCCGAATACCTGCAGCTTCGCGACGACTTCAACTCGGCCATGGCCTCCCTGCAGGAGGCGGTGTCGGTGGTGGTCTCCAACGCCGGCGGCATCCGCTCGGGTTCCGGGGAGATCAGCCACGCCGCCGACGATCTGTCGCGGCGCACCGAACAGCAGGCGGCCAGCCTGGAGGAGACCGCGGCCGCCCTGGACCAGATCACCGCGACGGTGAACAAGACAGCCTCGGGCGCCGCCAGGCGTCGGGCGTGGTCCAGGCCGCGCGGGGCGACGCCGAGACATCCGGCAATGTGGTCCGCGACGCCGTGGCGGCGATGAGCGCCATCGAACAGTCGGCGCAGCAGATCAGCCAGATCATCGGCGTCATCGACGAGATCGCCTTCCAGACCAACCTGCTGGCCCTGAACGCCGGGGTCGAGGCGGCGAGGGCGGGCGAGGCGGGCGCGGCTTCGCGGTCGTGGCCTCCGAGGTCCGGGCCCTGGCTCAGCGCTCGGCGGAGGCCGCCAAGGAGATCAAGACCCTGATCTCGGCCTCGACCGCCCAGGTCGATCAGGGCGT
>NZ_JBNFOJ010000090.1:0-10545 GCF_057364705.1 Brevundimonas sp. CURTG3B2_SDJG | reverse complement strand
GACGGCCGCGAAGCCCGCCCCCGCCTTCCAGCGCGCGAGCGTCGCCCGGATCGCGCCCAGGGTCTCGTCGGGCGTGGTCGTCGGCAGGCGCGTCTCCTCGCGCACGTCGTCCGGCCCCGAGGCCAGGATGCAGACGCATTTGGTGCCACCCAACTCCACGCCGGCGATGAGGGGCGTCGCGATTCCCGTGTCCATCCCCCCACCCTGCCGCGCCGCGGCCGCTTCGGCTACCGCCGGCTGAAGCGCCACTTCATCGTCAGCACCCCGGCCGCCATCACCAGGGCGCAGGCGTTGGCCGCCGCGACGGGCCAGGCGCGGGTCATCACCCCATAGGCGGTCCACAGCACGAAGCAGGTCACCGTCAGCGAATAGGTCTTCAACGACACCGCCGAGGCGTCCTTCTCCTTCCAGATCTTGATCATCTGCGGAGCGAAGCTGGCGATCGAGCAGAGCGCCGCCGCCGTGCCGACCACGTTGGCCGCCAGGCTCATTTGGCCGTCTTGGCGGACGTCCCGCGCCGTGCGGCGGGCCGCGCCATGCGAGGCTGGTTGGCGGCGACAGCGGTCTCGCGCTTGCCCGGCGCGCCCGGAATGGGCTTGGCCGGCCGGCCCTTCTGCACCGCCAGACCGCGCTCCTCGACCTCCTCGAGGATCGCCTTCAACTCCTTGTCGGTCAGGTGCTCGATGCCGATGAAACGCGAGTCGGCCTTCCTGACCGCGAACAGCAGTTCGTCCAGCTTGGCCTGCATGGCCGCGCCGTCGCGGTTCTGGGTGTTCTGGATCAGGAACACCATCAGGAAGGTGATGATGGTGGTGCCGGTGTTGATGATCAGCTGCCAGGTCTCGCTGAACTTGAACACGGGCCCCGATGCGGCCCACAGGATCACGATCGCCAGGCAAGCGGCGAAGGTCCACGGCTTGCCAGCGATGCGGGCGGTTCCGTTGGCGAATTTGACGAACAGCCTGTCCATGGCTGCTCAAACCGCCCGCCAAGCTTAAGGTTGCGTCGGCTACTCGACGCCCGGCGGCGGCCGGCGGGCCTGTGTCCGCTGTTCGAAGGCGTAACCGAACGACAGCACTCTGGCGTCCTGCCACTGGCCGCCGATGAAGCTGATCCCGACCGGCATGCCCCGGTCGAAGCCCATGGGCACGGTCAGGTGGGGATAGCCCGCCACCGCGGCCAGCCGGCTGGCCGAGCCCTGGGCGTTGTCGTCGTCCTGGCGATCGTTCGTCCAGGCGCGGGAGGTGGTCGGCGCCACCAGCACCACCACGTCGTTGGAGGCCATCATCCTGTCGATGCCCTCGGGGCCCGAGGCCCTCAGCGACCGCGTCCTGGCCTCGATGTAAACCGGGTCTTCCAGGCCCGTGGTCGCCTCGGCCCGCAGGAACAACTCCTGCCCGAACAGGACCGTCTCGCGCGGCTCGGCCTGGTTGAAGGCTATGAGGTCCGCCAGGGTCCGCGTCGGCACCTGCGCCGGGTCGGTCGAGGCCAGATAGGCGTTCAGGTCATGCTTCAGCTCGCTCATCAGCACCTGGATCTCCCAGCCGCCGATCTGGCGCAGCTCGGCCGGCGCCTCGGTGATCTCCACCAGCGTCGCGCCCGCATCCCGCATGGCCTGCAGCGACGCCTCGAAGACGGCCTGGGTCTCGGCCGAATAGTTGGAGACCAGGAACCGCATCACCCCGACGCGCGCGCCCCGAAGGCTGTCGGCGTCCAGAGCGGCGGCGTAGTCGACCTTGCGTGCGTCCGCCTCGGCGGTGGCCGGGTCGAGGGAATCCGAGCCCGCGATGACGGTCAGCACCCGCGCGGCGGTCTCCACCGTCGTTGCGATCGGGCCCGCGGTGTCCTGCGAGTGGCTGATGGGAACGATGTGGGTCCGACTGACCAGCCCCACGGTCGGCTTGAACCCCACTACCCCGTTGACCGAGGCGGGACAGGTGATCGAGCCGTCCGTCTCCGTCCCGATCGCCGCCGGCGCCAGGCCGATCGCCACGGCCACGGCGCTGCCTGCCGACGACCCGCAGGGCGTCCGGGCGGGATCCCAGGGGTTGAGCGTCTGCCCGCCCGCGGCGCTCCAGCCGCTGAGGGAGTTCGAAGAACGGATGTTGGCCCATTCAGACAGATTGGCCTTGCCCAGGACGACCACCCCCGCCTCGCGCAGCCGGGTCACCAGCGGCGCGTCCCGGCCCGGCGCATTATCGGCCAGCGCCAATGAGCCGGCCGTGGTGGGCATGTCGGCCGTCTCGATATTGTCCTTGAGCAAGATCGGGAAGCCCATCAGCGCGCCCTCGCGCGGCTGCGGGTCCATGGTCCGCGGGTCGGCCCAGCGCAGCACGCTGCGGGTCTGCAGGTCATCCTCGGCCAGGTTCGTGATCCATGTCCGGGACAGCTCGAAAGGGGCGGGAACCGTCACCGTCGGCTGCGCCTGCGCCTGCGCCGCACTGGCCGCCATCGCCAGGGTCGCCGCCGCGACCGTCGCCCAAACCCTCATCGCATCCCCCTTGCGAAACCCCGCCCCTTGGAACGCCCGGGCCGGTCTACTCCGTCGGCGCCCGCGTCCCGATGGTCCGGTCCAGGAAATCCAGATAGGTTCGCCACTGCTGCAGCTGCCGCTCGTTGCCGCGCACGCCGTGACGCTGGCCCGGATAGAGCATCAGCTCGAACGGCGTGGACGAGGCCTGCAGCGCGTCGATCACCCGGGTCGAGTTCTCCAGGATCACGTTGTCGTCCGCCATGCCGTGCATCAGCAACAGGCGGCCGGTCATGTTCGGCAAGCGCGGGATGACGTCCGAGGCGGCGTAGCCGTCGGCGTTGCCCTCGGGCGTCGACATGTACCGCTCGGTGTAGTGAGTGTCGTACAGGCCCCATTCCGTCGGCGGCGCGCCGGCGGCCGCGGCCGCCAGTCCCATGCGGGGTTCGGTGATCGCCATCAGGCTCATGAAGCCGCCGTACGACCACCCCATCATAGCGATGCGATCGTCATCGACATAGGGAAGCGATCTCAGATAGTTCGCCGCCAAAACCTGATCTTCGATCTCGGGTTGCCCCATCTTCAGGTAAAGCGCCTGCTTGAAGGCCGCCGACCGGTCGCCCTCGCCGCGGTTGTCCAGCCGGAAGACGATGTAGCCGGCCTCGGTCAACAGTTGATTCTTCTCCGATTGCCAAGCGCGCCGCACCCGCCGCCCGACGGCCGCCGTACACCTGCATGACCACCGGATAGGTCTTCGTCGGGTCGAAGCCCGGCGGGGTGGTCATCTGCCAGACCAGGGTCTCGCCATGGCTCTCCAGCGTGCCGAAGGTCACCTCGCCCCGCCGCGAGGCGTAGGGATAGAAGGGATGTCCGGGCTGCAGCCGGTTCTCCTCGATCCACCGCACGAAGGTCCCGTCGGACCTGTACAGGGCCGACTGCGACGGCGTGTCCAGGTCCGAATAGTTGCCGACGTAGGCGGTGCCCGTCTTGTTCATCGAGGCGCTCCACCAGCCGCCGGCCGGCGTCACGGCCACCGGCGCGACGGTCCGGCGCAGGCTGGCGCGGAACATCTGCTGCTCGATCGGCAGCTCGCGCCCGTCGCGCATCGAGGCGGTGAAGAACACCTCGCCGGTGGCCTGGTTGATCCCGGTCAGCCCCTTCACCGGATACTCGCCCCGCGTGATGGCGCGCAGACGGCGGCCGTCCCGGGCGTACAGGTACAGGTGCTTCCAGCCCGTCTCTTCCGAAGACCAGATGAAGGTCCCGTCCTCCAGCGCCTTGAAGTCGTGGTTCAGCGGCACCCAGGCGTTCGAGGTCTGGGTCACGATCACCCGCGAGGCGCCGGTCGCCGGATCGACGCTCAGCAGGTCCAGCGTCTTCTGGTCGCGCGACTGGCGCTGGACGTAGAGGGTCCGGCCGTCCGCCGCCCAGTTCACCCGCGCCAGGTAGATGTCGGCGTTGTCGCCCAGGTCGACCTTAACCCGGCGTCCGCTCTGGCGATCGTGGACATAGAGCTCGACCACCGCATTGGGCCGGCCGGCGCGCGGATAGCGCTGCTCCACGGTCCGCGCCCCGCCGCCCGAGATGTCCAGGCGCGGGATCACGTCGACGCCCGTCTCATCGGTCCGCTGCAACGCGATGTAGCGCTCGTCCGGGCTCCACCAGTAGCCGGTGTCGCGGTCCATCTCCTCCTGGGCGATGAACTCGGCCGTCGCCCAGGTGACCAGGCCGTCGCCGTCCGTCGTCACCGCCATCTCCGTGTTCGAGGACAGGTCGTAGACGACCAGATCCTGATCGCGCACGAACGAGACGAAATTGCCCTCGGGCGAGACCTTGGCGTCGATCTCGTCGGCCTCGGTCTCGGTCAGGCGGCGCACCTGCCCGCCTTCCCGGCTGGCCAGGAAGATGTCGCCTTCCAGGGGCGCCAGGATGTAGCGGCCCTGCTCGTCCCAGGAATACTCGACCACCCCCCGCTGCGAGATACGCATGCGCTCGCGCCGCGCCTTCTCGGCCTCGGACAGTTCGCCCGCGTCGGGAACCAGGGCCCGGGCGTCGATCAGCTTGAACGGCTCGCCCTCGCCAGTCGGCGCGGCCCACAGGTCCAGCACGTCCACGTCGTCGTCACGCGAGCGCAAAAAGGCCACCAGCTCCCCGTCCGGCGACAGGGTCACGCCCTTGGCCACCGGTCCCGCCAGCGCCGGATTGGCGAACACCCGCTCGGGCGTCAGGATCGCGCTCTCGGCCACCGTAGGGGCCGGCGCGGAAGTCTGCTGCGCCAGGGCGGCGGAAAACGGCGACAGGGCCGCGACGAACAGGGTGGAGGCGAGAAGGATATTGCGCATGGCGGCGACGCTAGCGGCGGATTCCGCCCTCGTCATCCGGATTCGCAGCGGCGGCGTTGCGCCGCCTTTCCACGCCGCCCGGGACCGCCTAGTTAGGGCGCAAATGACCGACGCCGCCGTCTCTTCCCCTCCGGTGAAAGCCAGCCCCTTCCACGAACTGGAGGTGCTGTCCGTCCATCACTGGACCGACCAGCTGTTCAGCTTCCGTATCGCCCGGCCGGAGGATTTCCGCTTCCGTTCGGGCGAATTCGTCATGATCGGCCTGCCCGGTCAGGACGGGGCCAAGCCGATCCTGCGCGCCTACTCCATCGCCTCGCCGGCCTGGGACGAGGAGCTGGAGTTCTTCTCCATCAAGGTGCCGGACGGCCCGCTGACGTCCCGCTTGCAGAAGATCCAGCCCGGCGACACGGTCCTGATGGGCAGGAAGCCCACCGGCACCCTGGTGCTGGACGCCCTGACCGGCGGCGAGCGCCTGTGGCTGATCGGCACGGGTACGGGATTGGCCCCTTGGCTCAGCGTCGCCCGCGATCCCGACACCTACAGCCGCTTCGGCCAGGTGATCGTCTGCCACACGGTGCGCAACGTCGCCGACCTGGCCTACCGCGACTTCTTCACCGCTGGGATTCACGACGATCCCCTGGTCGGCGACGAAGCCAAGGCGCAACTGACCTACTACCCCACCGTCACCCGCGAGCGTTTCGAGACGCCGGGCCGGATCACCGACCGCATCCGCTCGGGCGACGTCTTCGCCGACCTGAGCCTGCCGATCGGCTTCTCGCCCAACAGCGACCGGGTCATGCTGTGCGGCTCCATGGCGATGATCAAGGAGGCTGGCGAGTTGCTTGAGACCTACGGCCTGAAGGAAGGCTCGAACGCCGAGCCCGGCGACTATGTGCTGGAGCGTGCCTTTGTCGGTTGATCTGAAGCCCGTGCATCCCCGCGAAAGCGGGGACGCCCCCGACCGTCGTGGGCGTGGACGCCCGCGTCGCGCCCGAGGCCTGTCTGACGATGGCCGAGGTGCGTCACGGCGTCGACGCCCTGGACCGCGCCCCTGGTGACCCTGCTGGCCGAGCGCCAGCGCTACATGGACGCCGCCGCCCGCATCAAGCCCAGCCGCGACGTGGTCCACGACGACGCCCGCATCGAGGACGTGGTCGCCAAGGTTCTGGCCTCCGCGGAAAACGCCGGCCTGTCGCCGGCCATCGCCGAGCCGGTCTGGCGCACCCTGGTGGACCGCTGCATCGCCTATGAGTTCGGTGCGTGGGATCGGACGCGGGGCTAGTTTCCGAACCCAATTTGCATCTGTCATGGCCGGGCTTGTCCCGGCCATCCATGAACGCGGACTTGGACGGTCGAGACCCTCGGCTGAATCCCGCGCCTATGGATCCCCGGCACAAGGCCGGGGATGACGAGGATTGAGTTCGAAAGAGCCGACTACCCCCTCAGACTTCTCAGCATGATCTCGTGGCGATAGGCCGCCACGTCGGCCAGGGCCAGGTCGAGCGCGTCGCGCACTCGGTCCAGCAGCGGCGCGGCGTCGGCGTTGTCGGCATGCTCCGCCGTCTGACAGGCGCGGGCCAGGGCGTCGGCCCCGATCCCGGCCGCCGCCCCCCGTACGGTGTGCACCCCGTCGCGCCAGCCTTCCTCGCGCACATCCAGCAGCGGCGACCACATCGCGGCCTGTTGCATGAACAGGTCCAGGACCTCGTCGGTGACCGCGTCCTCGCCGCCGGTCATCCGCTCCAGGACGGCGAAGTCGACCGAGCCCGACAGATCGCGAAGCGCCATCAGCCCGCCGGCTCCTCGCCCTTGGCCAGGCGCGAATTCCGCGACGACCAGACCAGATAGACCCCCAGTCCGACGACGTTCCACACCAGGAACCACAGCTGGGTCTTGGTCTGAAGGCTCAGGAAGAAGACGACGCAGCCGATCATGGTGATCGCGCCGACCAGCCACCAAAGCGGGGCCTTGAACACCCGCGGCCGGTTGGGATCGCGCACGCGCAGGACGATCAGGCTCAGGCCCACGGCGAAGAAGGCCGCGAGCGTGCCCGCATTGGCCAGCGAAGCCAGCTCGTCCAGCCGCATCACCCCGGCCAGGGCCGCCACCACGATTGCGGTGAAGACGGTCACCACCGCAGGCACGCCCCGATGCGAGACCTTGGCCAGCGACCGCGGCAGCAGACCGTCGCGCGCCATGCCCAGGAATATCCGGCTCTGGCCGAACAGGAAGGCCAGCAACACGGTCGGCAGGGCGATCACGGCCGAGGCCGCGATCCACTGGGCCGCCGTCCCCTGCCCCATCTCGCGCAGGATCAGGGCCAGGGGCTCGGGGCTCGCGGCGAAGCTGGCCACCGGCCGGGCGCCGATCGCGCGCCGCCACGATCAGGTACAGCGCCGTGCAGACCAACATCGAGCCGACGATGCCGATCGCCAGGTCGCGCTCCGGCCGCTTGGTCTCCTCCGCGGCCGTGGAGATGGCGTCGAAGCCGTAGAAGGCGAAGAAGATGATCGCCGCGGCCGCCATCACCCCGGTCTGCACGAAGGGCGCGCCGAAGCCGTTGGGCATGAAGGGGGTGAAGTGGCTCTCGTCGAAGGCCGGCAGGGCGATGGCCACGAAGGCGATCAGCGCCACGATCTTGATGACCACCAGGATGGCGTTGACGGTCGCGCTCTCGCGCGTGCCCAGCAGCAGCATTCCGGTCACCACGGCGATGATCGCCACCGCCGGCAGGTTGACGATCCCGCCGGCCACGTGCGGCCCGACGGTCAGCGCCGTCGGCAGGTCGATCCCCAGGCCATTCAGGAAGCCGACCGCATAGCCCGACCAGCCCACGGCCACGGCCGACACGACCAGCGAATACTCCAGGATCAGGCTCCACCCCACGACCCAGGCGATCAGCTCGCCCAGCACCGCATAGGAATAGGTGTAGGCGCTGCCCGCCGCAGGCATCATCGTCGATAGCTCGGCGTAGGCCAGGGCGGCGCAGGCGCACACCAGGCCCGCCAGGGCGAAGCTGATCATCACCGCGGGCCCCGCCAGGCCCGCTCCCACCCCGATCAGGGTCAGGATGCCGGTGCCGACGATGGCGCCCACGCCCAGGGCCATCAGGTGCGGCCAACTCAGCGTCTTCTTCAGCGCCGGCCCGTCGTGCGGGGCCAGCATGGCGTCGATCGAACGGCGGCGGCTCCAGAAGGCCATGGTCGCGTCTCCCCCTCGCCGCCGTTGCGCGGCTGATTCACCCGCGACCCTATCCGCTCCTGCGACAAACCGAAACGGCGGGGGAAAAGAGGCTTGCCTTCCTCGGAGGTTGCCTCTATCTCCGCCCCCTCGCCGAGCCGGTCCCGACCGCGCGGCGCGACCGACGCATGGTCCGGGTGATTAGCTCAGTTGGTAGAGCAGCTGACTCTTAATCAGCGGGTCGTAGGTTCGAACCCTACATCACCCACCATCGTCCTCTCGCGATAATTCAGAAGACATGGCTGCGTGGCGGCCGTCGGCGATCGCGCACTTACGAAATCTGACAAGCTCGAACTGGAAGATCGCCGGCCCTCGACGCGCCGATGGTCGAGCGATAGGCCCATCTGACCGCCGCCTGCCGAAGATGCGATCGCGGAAACCCGAAGCTACGGTGAACCAGCATGAACCCCCGCGCGCCGGCGGCCTCCGAGGCCGCGGTCGAAATTCTCACACGGGACTACGTCAACTACCACCTCGTGTTCGTCGCCGGCGGCGCCCTGGTGGTCGTCACGGCTCTCGTCCTCGCCGCCCTCAGCCTTCGCGAGTTGGCTCGGTTCGGCAGGACGAAGCCGGACCAGAGGCTGCGGTTCGCGCGTCTGGCCTACACCGCCTTCGCCGCGGCCGGATTGCTGACGGCCGTCGGCATGACGATCCTGGTCTGGACGAACCTCGGAAACGCCCTTAGCCCCGCGAGGGGATTTGCGGACGCGATCGAGGTCATTTCCAATCAGACCGCGTTTTCTCCCCGCAGCGATGTTCAGGAGGCGGGCGCCGCCTGGTTGAACTCGGGCGATGCGGCCATGCCGGAAACCCTGAAACGCGCGATCGACGAGCGTCTTTCCTGGCAGGCGCCGAAGGCCGTCATTTCGCTGATCGCCCTGGCGGTCGCAGCGGCGTTTTCCGTCCTGTGGTGGAGAAAGCTCATTCAGCGATCCCTGCGCGCGGAACCGACCTCCGGCATATTTTGGAAGACGCGCGTGGCAGTCGGTTATCTCATGATGCCGACGTGCTTCGTCCTGATGGTCCTGAGCCTTGTCAACGCCCAGGCCTCGATCGCTCCCATCGTTCTGACGCTGACCATGGGGTAGCCGCGGGCGGGCTCCCGCCGCCCCGAACGACCGGAGCGGGCGTTAGTGCAAATGGATCGCATTTGCAGTAATCAGCCCGCATGCCCCGCCGCCCCTTCGCCGTCCGCCGACTTCCAGACCTTGCCGTCGCCGGTGCCCTGGGGGTGCTGGTCTTCCTGGGCGGGGCCACCGCGGCGTCTCAGGAGGCTGTCGCGCCCGCGCGCGGCCCGGCCGACATCGTCGCGACCCTCGTCCCCGTCCAGCTCGAGCCCGGCGCGGTCTTCACCGAGTTCGGCCCCGTCCCGCCCCTGCCCGCTCAGTCCCGCGACTTGGTCGATCTCGGGGGCCGCCTGTTCGAGGATCCGCGGCTGTCCGGCTCGGGCCAGATCGCCTGCGCCTCGTGCCACAATCGCGAGCTGGCCTTCGCCGACGGAGTGTCGCGCTCCTTCGGCCACGACCGCCGACGCCTGACCCGCAACGCGCCGTCGCTGCTGACCTCGGGCTGGATGACGGCGCTGTTCTGGGACGGGCGCGCCGACAGCCTGGAGGCGCAGGCGCCCATGCCGATCCTGCATCCGGACGAGATGCGCGGCGACCTGGCCGTCATCCGCGAGCGCCTGGCCGCCGATCACGACTATCCCGCCGCCTTCGCCGCCGCCTTCGGCGATCCGGCGGTCACCGATCAGCGCTTGGCCTCGGCGCTGGCCGCTTTCCAGCGCAGCCTCAGCCCCCGGCGCAGCCGCTGGTCCCGCTTCATCGGCGGCGACGCGGACGCGCTGAGCGCGCAGCAGCGGCGCGGTCTGGACCTGTTCCGGGGCAAGGCCGGCTGCGCCAGCTGCCACAGCGGCCCCCTGCTGACCGACCAGCGCTTCCACAACCTGGGCCTCAGCTTCTACGGCCGCGAGCGTCAGGACCTGGGCCGCTACGCCGTGACCGGGGCGGCCGAGGACGTCGGGGCCTTCCGCACGCCCAGCCTGCTCGGCGTCTCGCGCACCGCCCCCTACATGCATCACGGCGGCCTCCCGACGCTGGAGGGGGGTGGTGGCCTTCTACAACGCCCGGCGGCGCCCGGCCGCGCCGCCGGCCCGAACAGGCCGACGACCCGCTCGTTCCCGACCACCTCGCCGATGCTGCGCCCTCGCGGCCTGACCCGCGAGGAGCAGGCCGATCTCGTGGCCTTCCTGGAAGCGCTCTAGCGCGCCGACCCGGAGCGCACCCGATAGTCGATCATGACGTCGAACTCCCGGCGCGCCCAGTCGGCGCCGGGCGCCGGACGGGGAAACGGCTGCATGGCCGCCAACTGGGCGAGAGCGGCCCGATCCAGGGCCGGCGAGCCGCTGGACCGGGTCAGCACCGCCCGCCGCAGCCGCCCCTGGCGGTCCAGGATGATCGCCACGCTCACCAGGCCGGTCGAGTCGTCGCCGGG
>NZ_JBNFOJ010000089.1:0-10605 GCF_057364705.1 Brevundimonas sp. CURTG3B2_SDJG | reverse complement strand
GCCTCGGGGCCCCAGCAGCGCGCGGCGGTAGGCGGAGTCCGCCGCGCTTTCCGGGCAGCCGATGAAGGCCGTGCCCAGTTGCGTGCCCGCCGCGCCCAGCGCCAGGGCGGCGGCCATCCCGGCTCCATCCATGATCCCGCCGGCGGCGATCACCGGGATGGTCCAGGTCGCGAACCAGCATCCGGGTCAGCGGCAGGGTCGCGAACCGAAGATCGTCGGCCGGGTCGAAGACGCCGCGATGCCCGCCGGCCTCGACCCCTTGCGCCACCACCATATCGATCCCCGCGGCCTGGGCCGCCCGGCCTTCGTCCGGCGAGGTGGCCGTGGCCAGCAGCACCGCGCCTGCCGCCTTCAGGGTCGCGATCCGCCGGGCGTCCGGCAGGCCGAAGTGAAAGCTGACCACGGCCGCCGTTCCTCGACCAGGACGGCCAGCATGGCGTCGTCGACCAGGAAGCTCGCATAGATTTCGCGCAGCGTCGTCGGCGGCTCGGCCCCGAAGCCGGCGAACAGCGGGCGCAGGGCCTCGATCCAGGCCCGGTTGCGCGCTTCGTCCAACGGCGCGGGCGCGTGGCAGAAGGCGTTGACGTTGAAGGGCCGGTCGGTCAGCGCCCGGGTCGCCCGGATCTGGCTTCGCGCCGCCTCCGCCGCGATCGCGCCGACGGCGTCGACCCTAGTCCTCCGGCGTTCGACACTGCCGCCGCCAGTTCGGGCGTGGAGGTTCCCGCCATCGGCGCCTGGATGATCGGATGATCTAGCTTCAGGCGGCGGGTCAGGGCTGTCTGCATGGCGAAGCTCCGGTCCATCCCCAGATAGGCCGCCCTGTCCACGCCGCCAGCCCGCGGGTGCGCTAGACTTCCGGGTTCAGATTGCCGATTCGGACCTCATGACCATCCACTCCCCGCCGCCGGAAGGCGGCCGCATCGTCGACGAGCCGATGGGCGAGGCGCTGTCGCGCCGCTATCTGGCCTACGCGCTCTCGACCATCACCAACCGGGCGCTTCCCGACGTGCGCGACGGCTTCAAGCCGGTGCACCGGCGGATCATGTACGCCATGCACCAGATGCGCCTGAACCCGCAGGCGGCCGCGCGCAAATGCGCCAAGGTCGTCGGCGAGGTCATGGGCGGCTATCACCCGCACGGCGACGCCTCGATCTACGACGCCCTGGTCCGCCTGGCCCAGGACTTCTCGCAGCGCTATCCGCTGGTCGACGGCCAGGGCAATTTCGGCAACATCGACGGCGATAACGCCGCGGCCATGCGCTACACCGAGTGCAAGCTGACGCCGGCCGCGGTGCTGCTGATGGAGGGCATCGACCAGAACGCGGTCGATTTCCGCCCGACCTACGACGATCAGGACGAGGAACCGGTCGTCCTGCCCGCCGGCTTCCCCAATCTGCTGGCCAACGGTTCGTCGGGCATCGCGGTCGGCATGGCCACCTCGATCCCGCCGCACAACGCCGGCGAGCTGATCGACGCCTGCCAGCTGCTGCTGGAGCGTCCCGACGCCACGACCGAGGAGCTGGCGCAGATCGTGCCCGGCCCCGACTTCCCGACCGGCGGCGTCGCCGTCGAAGGCCACGCCTCGATCCTGGACGCCTATGAGACCGGCCGGGGCGGGGTGCGCCTGAGGGCGCGATGGGAGACCGAGGACCTGGGCCGCGGCGTCTGGCGCATCGTCGTCACCGAAATGCCCTACCAGGTCCAGAAGTCCAAGCTGATCGCCGACCTCGCCGACCTGATCGAGAACAAGAAGGCCCCGCTTCTCGCCGACGTCCGCGACGAGTCGGCCGAGGACATCCGCCTGATCCTGGAGCCGAAGTCCCGGACGGTGGAGCCTGAAGTCCTTATGGAAAGCCTGTTCAAGCTTTCCGATCTGGAGGTCCGCTTCCCGGTCAACATGAACGTCCTGGACGCCACCGGCACGCCGCGCGTCCTGGGCCTGAAGGCCTGCCTGCAGGCCTTCCTGGATCACCGTCGCGAGGTCCTGATCCGGCGGGGGCACTGGCGGGTCGAGCGGGTCGAGAAGCGGCTGCACCTGCTGGAAGGCCTGCGCATCGTCTTCCTGAACCTGGACGAGGTGATCCGCATCGTCCGCGAGGAGGAGCAGCCCAAGGCCGTCCTGATCGCCCGCTTCGGCCTCAGCGAGCTTCAGGCCGACTACATCCTGGACACCCGCCTGCGTCAGCTGGCGCGGATCGAGGAAATGGCGATCGAGAACGAATACAAGGAACTGCAGGAAGAACTTGCGGGCCTGCGCGCGATGATCGCGTCGCCGGCGCGTCAGTCCAAGCTGATCGCCGTCGGCCTGGCCGACGTCCGCAAGGCCCTGATCTCGCCCCGCCGCACCACTATCGCCGAAGCCGTCGACACCTCGGCCTTCGCGCCGGTCGAAGCCTTCATCCCGCGCGAGGCCATCACCGTCATCCTGTCGGAACGCGGCTGGATCCGGGCGGCCAAAGGCAAGGTCGAGGACCCGTCGGAGCTGAAGTTCAAGGAGGGCGACAGCCTGGCCTTCCTGGTCCCGGCCCATACGACCGACAAGCTGCTGGTCGCCGCCTCGGACGGCCGGATCTTCACCATCGGCGCCGACAAGCTGGCCTCGGGCCGCGGCCACGGCGAGCCGCTGCGGCTGATGATCGAGCTCGACGAGAAGGCCGGCATCGTCAACCTGCTGGCCCATCAGCCGGGCGGCAAGCTGCTGATCGCGTCGAAGGCCGGCTACGGCTTCGTCGCTCCAGAGGACGACCTGCTGGCCCAGAAGCGGGGCGGCAAGCAGGTGCTGAACGGCGAGATGCTGGCGGCCCTTCGCGTGGCCGGAGACCACGTCGCGACCGTCGGCGAGAACATCAAGGCGCTGATCTTCCCGATCGCCGAACTGCCCGAGATGGGCCGGGGCAAGGGGGTGAAGCTGCAGACCTTCAAGCAGGGCGGCCTGGCCGACGTCGCGGTCTTCAACGCCGAACAGGGCCCGGAATGGGCCGACGGCGGCGGACGGCGGCGCAACTGGCCGGACTGGAAGGACTGGCTGGGCAAGCGCGCCCAGGCCGGCCGCCAGGGGCCGCGGGGGCTTCGGAAGTTCCGCTGACGGACGGTGACGCCGATTTCATTATCCGGCGTGGCCGTATCGCGCGATAATCGAAGGCGGTCGGAGACCGGCCGGGTTGGAGACTGAAATGATCACCTGGATCGTCATCGGCGTCATCGTCGTCGTCCTGCTGTTCGTCGTGGTGGGCGGGTACAACAAGCTGGTGGCGCTGGATCAGCGCGCTGACCAGTCGTTCGCCGACATCGATGTGCAGCTGAAGCAGCGCCAGGACCTGATCCCCAATCTGGTCGAGACGGTGAAGGGCTACGCCACCCACGAGCGGGGCACCCTGGACGCCGTCACCGCCGCCCGGGCCGCCGCCGCCGGCGCGAGCTCGGTCAACGACAAGGTCCAGGCCGAGAACATGCTGACCGGCGCGCTCGGCCGCCTGTTCGCCGTCGCCGAGGCCTATCCGGACCTGAAGGCCAACACCAACTTCCAGCAGCTGTCGGCCGAGCTCTCGGACATCGAGAACAAGCTCGCGGCCGCCCGCCGCTTCTTCAACAGCGCCGTAAGCGAGTTCAACGCCGTCCGCCGCCAGTTCCCGACCGTCCTGTTCGCGGGCCTGTTCGGCTTCGGTTCGGACAAGCCCTTCTTCGACGTCGGCGAGGCGGACCGGGCCGCGATGAACGCCGCCCCGCCGCAGGTGAAATTCTGATCGCGGACCGGACCTGAGCCATGGGCGCCGTCGGGCTCCAGACGCACATCTGGGCCAACAACACCCGGTCGATCGTGCTGCTGGCCACCTTCCCGGTGCTGGTGGCCCTGATGCTGTACGGGGCGCAGCTGATCCTGATGGGCCTCGGCTTCCTGCCGGGGACGGGGAGGGGGCTGGGCGAGGACATGGCCCTGGCCGCCTCCTGGCTGGGCTGGACCGTGCCGGCGGCCTTCGTCGTCGCCGCCATCTGGTTCGCCATCTCATACTTCGGCAGCCAGGCCATGATCGACGCCCTGACGGGCGCGCGGAAGGTTGAGAGACGGTCTGAACCTGAGCTCTACAACCTTCTGGAAAACCTCGCGATCTCTCGCGGCCTGCGTACGCCGACCCTGCGCATCATCGAGAGCGACGCCCTGAACGCCTACGCCTCGGGCCTGCACGAGGGGCGCTACAGCGTCACCGTCACGCGCGGCCTGATGACCGTCCTCGACAAGGCCGAGCTCGAGGCCGTGCTGGCCCACGAACTGACGCACATCATGGCCAAGGACGTGCGCACCATGGTGATCGCGTCCATCTTTGCGGGCGTCATCAGCGTCATCGCCGAGATGGTCTTCCGGGGCCTGTTCTACGCCCGGGGCGGCGGGCGGCGGGACAACAAGAACGCCATGCCGCTGATCCTGATCGGCGTCGCCTTCGCGGTGATCGGCTTCTCGCTGTCCCTCGTCATCCGCATGATGCTGTCGCGGACACGGGAGTTCGTCGCCGACGCCGGCGCCGTGGACCTGACCAAGAACCCCGACGCCATGATCTCGGCGCTGCGCAAGATCGAAGGCCGTTCCGGCGTCAACGCCCCCGACGAGGTGCAGCAGATGTTCCTGGACAATCAGGCCGACGGAAACGGCCTGGAGCAGCTGTTCGCCAGCCACCCGCCGATCCAGAAGCGCATCGACGCCCTGGTGAAGTTCGCCGGCGGCCGCGATCCGGGCCCGTGGTCGGGCCAGGCGGCGCCGGCCTACGCCAGCTCCGTGCCGTTCACCGACCCCATCTGACGCGTCCGCCGGCGGCTGCGACCGATTCTGACGTAGCTATCCGCTAGGATGCTTCTCCCGTCATTCCGGGGCCAGGTTCGGCGCAGCCGGAACTGGCCCCGGAACCCAGGGCTTCGACGCTGGTGTAAAGCTCGCGCTTGAACGCCTGGGTTCCGGGTTCGCTCTGACGAGCGCCCCGGAATGACGGGGAGGGAGCGGCGGGCGCAGCCGTCCTCACCGGTCTTTGACAATCGAGCGGCGCAATTTGTGCACTGTGCACATCCCAAGCCCGAACCAAGCCATTGAAATCTTTCAACCGCTCCTGGGAAATGTGCACGATGTGCACTCGATTTTTTCCGAGTGCACATTTCGCCTCAGTCCAGCCGCTCCCAGCCCAGCCGGGTCAGCTGCTCCATCGGTCGGAAGGCGGCCTTGTAGTCCATCTTCTGCGATCCCCGGACCCAGTAGCCCAGGTAGACGAAGGGCAGGCCCACGGCCTGGGCCTGGCGGACATGGTCCAGGATGGCGAACCGGCCGGGGCTGCGCGGCTCCAGCGCCGGGTCGAAGAAGCTGTAGACCATCGACAGACCATCGGAGAGCAGGTCGGTCAGGCAGACGCCGACCAGGTCGCCGGGGCCGCCGTCGGCCGAGGGCATGCGATACTCGATCAGATGGGTCCGCACCGCCGTGTCCTCGACCATGGCGACATAGTCCAGCCAGCCCATCCCCGTCATGCCGCCGCCCGGGTGACGGGCCGACAGATAGCGCCGCAGGAGGTCGAACTGCTCGGTCGTCGCCTCGGCCTCGACCAGGTCGCGGGACAGGTCGTCGTTCAGCCGCAGCACCCGCCGCTGGGAGCGCGAGAAGCCGAACTCGCCGGTCGGAATCCGCACCGAGACGCAGGCGTCGCAGGTCTCGCAGGCCGGACGATAGGCGATGTTCTGGCTGCGCCGGAAACCGGCCTGGGTCAGCTCGTCGTTGACGTGGGCCCCGTCGCTGAACGGCAGGTTGGCGAACACCTTCCGCTCGGTCTGGCCCGGCAGGTAGGGGCAGGGCGCCACCGACGTCATGTAGAAGCGGAGCTGGCGCTGGGGGACGAACTGGGTCACGGCGTCAGTTCCGCCCCCGATTTCGCCGACAGTATGACGATCCGCGCGCCCATGGCCCTATCTGGCCCTGCGTCGCGGCGCGGGGCAAGCCCGTCGGCCCCACACGCCCGCGCGAAGGGCCGTGCGGGGCGGACGGTCACAGGCTGGTGTCCGTGGGCAGGACCGGCGCCTCGCGCAGCAGCACGATGGCGATCCGGCGGTTGCCCGCCAGTGTCGGGTCGTCGGGATAGAGCGGGTCCGACCCGCCTTGCCCGAGACCTTGGTAGACGCGGTCCGGATCCACGCCCCGCGGCCTGCAGCACCAGGCGGGAGGCGTTGGCGCGGGCCGAGGACAGCGTCCAGTCGTTGGGCCCCGTCGCCCGGTTCGCGCCGGGGGCGGCCGAGGTGTGGCCGGTGACCGAGATCCGGTTGGCAGCTGGGTGATGACGCGGCGATCGCCCGCAGCAGCAGCTGGGCGCGCGGATTGGGCCGCGACGAGTTCTGCTCGAACATCGAGCGGCCTTCCTGGTCGACCAGCTGGATGCGCAGGCCCTCGGGCGTCTGATCGATGATGAGCTGCTTGGACAGCTCGGCCAGCTCCGGCATGGACTGCATCGCCTGGCGCAGCGATTCCGCCGCCGAGGCGAAGTCGGCGGCCTCGCGCCGGGCGATCTCCTCGCGCAGCTCCTCCTCGCTGGCGGCGGCCAGGTTGGAGCTCTGGCCGGCCTCCTGCGGCGCGTCCGGCGGGGCCTCCGGGGCCAGCTGGGTGATCACCGACATCGATCCGTCGCCCTTGGCCCCGTCGTCGCCCAGCGACGTCCCGCCCAGGATTCCGCCCGACCCCGAGGTCGTCTGCGACACGCTGGCCGGCGCGAAATACTCGGCGATGCCGCGCTTCTGCTCCGGATCCGTGGTGTTGATCAGCCACATCAGCAGGAAGAAGGCCATCATGGCGGTCACGAAGTCCGCATAGGCCACCTTCCAAGCGCCGCCGTGATGGCCGTGCCCGCCAGCCTTCTTGATCTTCTTGATGACGATCGGACGATCGCTCATGGACATCGGCGCGGGGCCCCTGACGCTCTTCGTTAGCCTTAGGATCGGCCACGGACGTTAAGAAGCGGTTTGCCATGTTGATCTGCGCGGCCCTTGGTGCCGCCGCTGAACCGCCCGGCGCTTGCCCTTCGCGCCCGCGCCGCCTAGGTCGGGCTGTGCCCCTCGACCTTCCGACCGATGACGCCTTCGACAGCACCGCCTACCGGCGGGCGCTGGGCGGCTTCGCCACGGGCGTCTGCGTGGTCACCGCCCACACCGAGGCCGGGCCGCTGGGCATCACGGTCAACTCCTTCACCTCGGTCTCGCTCAGGCCGCCGCTGATCCTGTGGTGCCTGGACCAGAAGTCCTGGCGCCACGACGCCTTCGCCGCCGCCGACCGCTTCGCCGTCCACATGCTGCCGGTCGAGGACCAGCGGATGTCGGACCGGTTCGCCTGGGGCGTCAGCACCTTGTCGCCGGACGACTTCGACAGCTCCAGCCCCGAGCCGCCCCGGCTGAGGAACGCGCTGACCCGCCTGGTCTGCGATGCGCACGACCGGATCGTCATGGGCGACCACCTGACCATCGTCGGCGCCGTCCGGGCGTTCGAGACCCGGCCCGGCGCGGCCCTGACCTACTACCGCGGCCGCTACGGCGTCGCGGCGGAGCCTGAAGCATGAAGATTGGTTTCGCGGGCCTGGGCGTCATGGGCGGGCCGATGGCGCGTCACCTGGTCGAGGCCGGCCATGGCGTCGCGGGCTACAACCGTTCGCCGGACAAGGCGCGGACGTGGGCCGAGACCACCGGCGGAACCTTCGCCGCCACGGTCGCGGAGGCGGCGCACGGCGCCGAACTGTTCGTGCTCTGCGTCGGGAACGACGACGACGTCCGCCAGGTCGTGGCGGAAGCCCTGCCGCACCTGGCCCCGAGCGCGGTGATCGTGGATCACACCACCACCTCGGCCCGCGTCGCGCGCGAGATGGCCGCGCTGGCCGAAGGGCAGGGGGTTTTCTTCATCGACGCCCCCGTCTCGGGCGGCCAGGCGGGGCCGAGAACGGCCAGCTCAGCGTCATGGCCGGCGGCGACGCCGGCGCCCTGGCCCGCGTCGAGCCGGCGCTCATGGCCTATTCGAAGGCGATCAAGCACATGGGGCCCTCGGGCGCCGGCCAGCTGACCAAGATGGTCAACCAGATCTGCATCGCCGGCGTCGTTCAGGGCCTGGCCGAGGCCGTCCACTTCGCCCAGGCCTCGGGCCTGGACACTGACGCGGTTTACGAGGCCGTGTCCAAGGGCGCCGCCCAATCCTGGCAGATGGACAACCGCTGGAAGACGATGGCCCGCGGCGAGTTCCAGTTCGGCTTCGCGGTGGACTGGATGCGCAAGGACCTGGGCCTGGTGCTGGACGAGGCCCGCGCCAACGGCGGTCATCTGGCCCTGACCGCCCTGGTCGACCAGTTCTACTCCGAGGTCCAGGCCATGGGCGGCGCGCGCTGGGACACCTCCAGCCTGGCGGCCCGGCTGCAGGACCGCCGGCGCGGATAGGGCGGCGGCCTAGACTCAGGCCGTTGCGCGAACCGGTCGCGACCCGCAGCTGGCCCCGGCGCCGTCCCGATGATCCGTTTGAAGGCCCGGCTGAAGGCGGCGTCGGACTCATAGCCCATCCGCCGGGCCACGACGGAGATCTTCAGCCGGTCGCGCACCAGCCACAGCCGTGCCTGGTGCATGCGGACCTGGGCCACGTAGCGGGCCGGGGTCTCGCCGACGACGGCGGCGAACCGCTCCGCGAAGCCCGAGCGCGAGACGCCCATCATCCGCGCCAGCCCGGGCACGGTCCAATCCCGTCCCGGGTCCAGGTGGATCGCCGCCAGCACCCGGCCGACATCCGGGCTGCGCACCGCCGCGATCCATCCGGTGGCGTCGCCGCAGCCGCGCTCGACCCAGGAGCGGATGAGGCTGGCGGCCAGCACGTCGGCCAGCCGCGCCAGGATCCCGCCGCCGCCGACGCGGGTCGAGCCGACCTCGCGCACCATGGCGTCCAGCAGGTGCGGGATGCCGGGTTCGTCGGCCGTCAGGTCATGGGCCCACATCACCTCGGGCATCATCCGGAGCAGCGGGTGCAGGCCGTCGACGTTGAAATGCATGCTGCCGCAGAACATCAGGGTGCAGGGGCCCTGACCCCCGCCGCCCTGGACATCGTAGACGCTGCCGCAGATCGGCGTGACCTCATAGGCCGAGACGGGCAGGGGCGGCACGTCCGGGGCGCTGGCCAGCACATGCTCGGCGCCGCGCGGCAGGAAGACGGCGTCGCCCGCGCCCAGCCGCGTCCATTCGCCGTCGCGCACCCTCATCCAGCATCCGCAGACGCCGATGAAGTGGAAGCGGGCCGCCTCCTGAGCCGGAAAGGCGATCGCCCACGGCCCCGTCATCTCGCACCGGCCGTACTCCACGCCGTCCAGCCTGAGGCCGCGCAGCATGTCGGTCAGCGGATCGCTCGCGGGCAGGGAAGGTTTGGACGAACGGTCATGCATTATGGGTTTCCTAGCATGGAAACTCCACGCCGTCCCTCCCAACTGGCCGGGACCTGTCAGGAGACCCGCATGTCAGAACTCGCCCCCGCCATTTCAACCGAAGCCGATGCTCCACCAAGCGTTGGGGATGAACGCAGCGACCCGCTCTGGCTGGGCGTGGTCTCCATCGCGCTGGGGGTGTTCGGCCTGGTGACGGCCGAGTTCTTGCCGGCGAGCCTGCTGACCCCGATCGCCGCCGACCTGGGCATCTCGGTCGGAACGGCGGGGCAGGCGGTCACCGCCACGGCCGTCGTCGGCGCGATCACGGCGCCGACCATGGGCATTCTGACGGGCCGCCTGGACCGGCGCCTTGTCCTTTGGGGTCTGTCGTTGCTGCTGATCGTGTCGTGCCTGCTGTCGGCCGCCGCCAACGGCCTGGCCAGCCTCCTGGTCGCGCGGGTGCTGCTGGGCGTGGCGCTGGGCGGCTTCTGGTCGATGTCGGCCGCGCTGGCCATGCGGCTGGTCCCGATGAGCCTGTTGCCCCGGGCGATGTCCATCATCCTGACGGGCGTCTCGTTCGCCACCGTCTGCGCCGCGCCCGTCGGCGCCTGGGTCGGCGAGGTCTGGGGATGGCGCGCCGCCTTCCTGATCGCCGGCGGACTGGGCCTGGTCGCGCTCGCGGCCCAGATGTTCACCATCCCGCGGTTGCCGCCGCTCGGCGCGTCCAGCCTGCGGACCCTGGCCGAACTGCTGACCCGGCCGGCGGTCCGCCTGGGCCTCGCCGCCGTCCTGCTGATCGTCTCGGGCCATTTCGCGGGCTTCACCTACGTCCGGCCGTTCCTGGAGCAGGGGCCGGGCCTGGATGTCGCCGCCATCTCCCTGGTGCTGCTGGCCTACGGCGTGGGCGGCTTCTTCGGGAACTTCGCCGGGGCGTTCGTGGTCGAACACAGCCTGAAGGCCGCCGTCGGCCTGGGCGCCCTGCTGATCTCGGCCATGGCCGGCACGCTGGTCGTTCTGGGCCAATCGGGCGCCGTCGCGGCGGTCGCGGTCGCCGTCTGGGGCTTCGCTTTCGGGGCCTTGCCGGTGGGCTTCCAGACCTGGATCGTGCGGGCGGCGCCGGATCAGGCCGAAGGCGCCGGCGGGCTGCTGGTCGCGGCCTTCCAGGTCGCTATCGCCAGCGGCGCCGTCCTGGGCGGTCTGCTGGTCG
>NZ_JBNFOJ010000088.1:0-10628 GCF_057364705.1 Brevundimonas sp. CURTG3B2_SDJG | reverse complement strand
GAACGGCCCAGGTCGAAGACCGGCTGGGGCGGCGAGGTCACGGTCAGCTCGCGCGCGCCGCGCGTGACCACGGTGAAGGTCAGGCTCTCGTATGGCGCGGCGTAGGCCCGCCGCTCCAGCGGCGGCGATCGCGCGGACGCGTCCGGCCAGCCCGACGCCGCGTAGGCGCGATGCTCGGGCGGGATCTTGGGCGCAGGGCCGTCTTGCTCCCGCGCGTCGGATTGGAGCAGCCCGCGCTGCTCCGTGGCGTTCCCCATGACCGGCTCCTTGGTTTGGACGGCCCCCCGGGAAGTTGTCCGTGAACGGTGCCCCCGCATCGCCAACATTTCCCTGACGAACATGTTCAACAGGCCGTTCACCATGCCGCCGCCAATGGCTTGCGCAGCCGGTCCGCCGAGGGCATGGACCGGCCATGAGCATCACCACGGTCGGCCTGGATGCCGACGACACCCTCTGGCACAACGAGACGATCTTCCGCCTGACGCATGATCGCCTCGTCGCCCTTCTGGCCGACCACGGCGACCGCGACGCGATCGAGGGCCGGCTGGCCGAGGTCGAGCGCCGGAACCTGCGTCTGTACGGCTACGGGGTGAAAGGCTTCACCCTGTCGATGATCGAGACCGCGATGGAGCTGACCGGCGGCGAGGCGCCGCCCGCCGTGGTGCGCGAGATCCTCGCGGCGGGCCGCGAGATGCTGGCCCATCCGGTCGAGACCCTGCCCGGCGTCGACGAGGCCCTGGCGGCCCTGTCGGAACGCTATCGGCTGGTCCTGATCACCAAGGGCGATCTCCTGGACCAGGAGCGCAAGCTGGCCGCCTCGGGCCTGGGCGAGCTCTTCGCCGCCGTCGAGATCGTGTCCGAGAAGGACCAAGGGACCTACGAGCGTGTCTTCGCCCGGCATGGAACCGGCGCGGACGAAGCCGTGATGGCCGGCAACTCGATGAAGTCCGACGTCTTGCCCGCGCTGGCCGCCGGCGCCTTCGCGGTCCACATCCCCTACGCCATCACCTGGGCCCACGAACTGGCCGACGCGCCCGAAAGCCATCCCCGCTACGGCGCGCTGGAAGGCATCGACGCCCTGCCCGCCTGGATCGCCGAGCGCGCATGAAAAAAGGGCGGCGTCCGGAGACGCCGCCCCTCTTTCCGAAGCCGGGCTAGGCCTACATGCTGAGGTTCATGCCCAGGTAGAAGAACCGGCCCAGCGGGCTCACCGGATAGGCGTTGGTTCCCCGATCCGGCTGCTGATCCGTGAAGTTGTTCACGCCGCCGTAGACCGAGATGCGGTCATCATAGGTGTACCGCACCTGGAGGTCGTGCACCGAACGCGCCGAATAGTCCTTGTACTCCGGATCGATGTAGTTGTCCGGACGGCCTTCGAAGCGGCGGGTCTCGTCGAACCAGTTGTAGCCGTAGTTGACGAACCACTCGTTCCACCGCCAGCCGATGTCGAACGTGGCCTGCCATTCGGGGATGAAGGCCTGGCCAACGGTCTCGTCGACGCTGAGCGGGTTGCCCGGGTCTTCGATGAACGTCAGGTTTTCCAGCTTGCTGGCCGCCAGGACGAAGCTGAACTGGCCGATGTTCTGGCGGATGCCCAGATCTTGCGGATCCAGGTTGTATCGCATCGTCATGTCATAGCCGGACGTCTCATAGGACGCGACGTTGACCCCGAACTGCTCGAAGCCTTCGATCAGGTGGCTCGAACCGTCGCGCGTGATCAGATCGCAGAACTGGTTCGGCTGCGGCAGGTCATAGCACTTGTCGAGGATGTTCTGGGCCGAGAAGAACTGGATCGCCTCGGTGATCTCGATGTCATAGTAGTCCAGCGCCAGCGAGAAGCCGGGGATGAAGCTCGGACGCAGGACGACGCCGGCGGTGAAGGTGTCCGCGGTTTCGGCCTGGAGGTCCGAGTTGCCGCCGATCACCCCCTCGATCGAAGACGACGAGTTGTTGATGAAGGTGTAGGGGTCCGACGCGCCGATGCCGAGCATGGCGCGGCAGTTGGCTTCGCGCACCGCCGCGTTGTCGCCGGCCTGGTAGTTGTCGCGGTCGCAGGGGTCGTCGAGGATCGCGAAGGTCTGCGACAGCGGCAGGAACAGCTCGGAGATGTTCGGGGCACGGACGGCGCGCGCCAGCGAGCTGCGGAACCCGACGGAGTCGTTGACGTCCCACCGCAGGCCGACGTTCCACGCCTCGGTCTCGCCGATGGTCGAGTAGTCCGAATAGCGGTAGGCGCCGTTGACCGTCAGATTCTGCACGAACGGCAGGTCGCGGAGCAGCGGCAGATAGATTTCGCCGAACAGCTCCTTCACCTCGAACGCGCCCTTCAGGACGTTGGCCTCGCCCAGCCAGGTGATGTCGTAGTGAACCCGGGCCGCTTCCAACTCGAGCAGCGACGGCAGCGAGCGCGCCTCCTCCTTGCGGTACTCGCCGCCGACGACGAAGGAAACCGGACCGCCCGGCAGCTCGAACCACGCGCCGGTGTCGCCGCTCAGGAAGCCGTTCACCACGAGCTGCTCGACCGTGTTGAGCGAGGTCGAGTCGGCCATGATCCAGTCCAGCGCCGCCTGCGAGCCCACGCCGTCGCCGAAGATGTTCAGCGGACGGCAGCCGGAGTTCAGGCCCGGCGTGAAGGTGGTGCCCCAGGTGGTGTCGTCGAACGGCGAGCTGCCGAAGCCAGGGTAGTTGCCCAGGGGAGCCGCGCTCGGATCGAGATTCGAACGGCAGACGATATTGCCGTTCCGGACGCCGGTCCGGAACTCGCCCTCGTCCACCGCGTCGATGGCCGCGTAGAAGCGTTCATTGATGCGGTTGTTGTTCTCGGTGTTCTTTTCGCGGGTGCGGCCGTAGTTGACCGAAACCTCGTAGGAGAGGTGGTCGTTGAGGTCGCCCCGGAAGCCGACGACGGCCCGGTAGGTGTTGCGTTCGACATCGCGGGTGATGAAGCCCAGGTCGAAATTGTCCCGCGCCATCAGGACGCCGCCGATCGCATCGACGATGGCGCCGGGAGCCGTCGCCGCGGTGCGGATGGAGGCCGGGATGTACGGGTTGTCGATCGGGATGAACAGCGCGTAGTCGAACGACGGCTGCGACTGGAACTGCGTCCGGGTGTTCGCGTAGGTGAACTCGCCGAAGAACGTCGCCTTGGGCGACAGGTCGATATTGAACGTCGCGTTGAGCGAGGTGCGTTCCAGTTCCGGCAGCAGGTCGGTGCCGAAGGCGGCCAGCTGGCTGCCGTCGCCGCCGATCATCGTGAAGCCGTCCGAGTACACGCCCGGGGTCCACGGCCGGCCGTCGCCGTTGAAGTCGACGCCGGACAGGTTGTTGGAGAAGTCCAGGTCCGTATAGACCGACCCGCCGGGCGAGGTGTCGATGTAGCGGGCGTTGCGGAAGAAGTTCTGCTGATACTGTCCCGGGGCGCCGGTGAAGGCCGGATCCCGCGTCAGGGTCTCGCGGCCCGCCAGGCTGGAGAACTCGCGATCGTCGCGTCCGACCCGGCCGGTCTTGGAGAACTCGGCGCCGATCGTGAAGTTCGCTTGGCCGTCGAGCAGGTTCTTACCGTACAGGACGCTGACGAAGTTGTTGTCGCCGCCGCCGGCGTCCGACCAGCCGGTCTGGGCGCGGACATCCAGGCCCTCGAAATCGTCCTTGAGGACAAAGTTGACCACGCCGGAGACGCCGTCGGCGCCGTACACCGACGAGGCGCCGCCGGTCAGAATGTCGACCCGCTCGATCAGGGCGACCGGAATGGTGTTGATGTCGACCGACTGGTCGCCCGGCTGGGCGGCCACGTGGCGGCGGCCGTTGACCAGCACCAGCGTACGCTGGGTGCCCAGGTTGCGCAGGTCCAGAAGGTTCAGACCGACCGCGCCGCGGGCGCCGGCGTTGGCGTTGGTCTGCAGGGTGGTCGAGCCGACCAGGGCGGGCTGATCCGTAAGAAAATCCGTGACGTTGGTCACACCGGCGTTCTGCAGCGCCTCTCCGGCGACGGACGTCACCGGCGCGGCGCCGTCGTAGTCGGGCACACGAATCCGCGTGCCGGTGATCACGACTTCTCCGATCTCGGTGGCTTCATCCTGAGGAGGCGGGGGCGCGTCCTGAGCGAAGGCCGGGGCGGCGATCAGGGCGGCGGCGAACACGCCACCCGTCAGAATGGAGGTGTCACGAAGACGTTTGCGGAAGGACATGGGGGGAGGATCCTCGATAATGCTCGCGAGCGACAATCTGGATTGCGCAGGCTCTATACACGGGCCGAATTTAGCCTTCGGTCCGCCACGGAAACAATCTCCAGCGCCACCTTATCGCCCCCGATCACCGCAACTTTCGCCGGATATGAACACGATTGTTCGCAGTCCGTCACATCATCGTCACACCGCGGACAAATCGGTAACGACGTTCGCGGATTTACGACCAAAATGGGGCGTCTATTTCGCCTTGCCCCCTCGCCCCCCCTTCTCTAGACGGGCCGCTTAACCGACAACCCGACCGAACCGCGCCGGCGCTGGCCCGCGCCGGGTTCGCGCGCGCCAGGAGCCTCGCCGACCGTGACCGCCTCGTCCGTTAGCCATGAAGAACGCGACGCCATGGTGCGCGCGGCCCTGGCGGCCCAGGGCGACAACGGCGTCACGCCGCGCCACACCCTGTTCTACTTCTACGGCGAGGGCGACCACGACGACCTGAACGAGGTGGCCCGGCGCGCCGGCTTCGTCACCCGCGGTCAGGACGACATGACGGTGCTCGAAACCACCATTCCGGTCGACGAAGCCTCGTTCGCGCCGGTGTCCTCGATGATGCAATCCTGGGCCGCGGCCTTCCAGCTGGACTACGACGGCTGGGAATGCGCGGTCGTGACGAACTGACGATCAAGAAGAAGAGCCTCAGGCCATGCCCAAACGCACAGACATCCAGTCGATCCTGATCATCGGCGCCGGCCCGATCGTCATCGGCCAGGCCTGCGAGTTCGACTATTCGGGCGTGCAGGCCTGCAAGGCGCTGAAGGCCGAGGGGTACCGGGTCATCCTGGTCAACTCGAACCCGGCCACCATCATGACCGATCCGGAGGTGGCGGACGCCACCTATATCGAGCCGATCACCCCGGAGTTCGTCGAGCGCATCATCGCCAAGGAGAAGCCCGACGCCCTGCTGCCCACCATGGGCGGCCAGACCGCGCTGAACACCGCCTTGGCGCTGGACGCCTCGGGCGCGCTGAAGAAGCATGGCGTCGAGATGATCGGCGCCAAGGCCGAGGTCATCGACAAGGCCGAGGACCGTCAGAAGTTCCGCGACGCCATGGACAAGCTGGGGCTGGAAAGCCCGCGCTCCAAGGCCATCCACCATATCGACGAGGCCGATGACGCCCTGGCCTTCGTCGGCCTGCCGGCGATCATCCGGCCGTCCTTCACCCTGGCCGGCACCGGCGGCGGCATCGCCTACAATGTCGAGGAGTTCCGCGAGATCGTGGAGCGCGGCCTGGACCTGTCGCCGACCACCGAGGTGCTGATCGAGGAAAGCGTGCTCGGCTGGAAGGAGTATGAGATGGAGGTCGTCCGCGACAAGGCGGACAACTGCATCATCATCTGCTCCATCGAGAACGTGGACCCCATGGGCGTCCACACCGGCGATTCGATCACGGTCGCTCCCGCCCTGACGCTGACGGACAAAGAGTACCAGCGGATGCGCACGGGCTCGATCAACGTGCTGCGCGAGATCGGGGTCGAGACCGGCGGGTCGAACGTCCAGTGGGCGATCAATCCCGCGGACGGCCGCATGGTCGTCATCGAGATGAACCCGCGCGTGTCGCGCTCGTCGGCGCTGGCGTCCAAGGCCACGGGCTTCCCGATCGCCAAGGTCGCCGCCCGTCTGGCCGTCGGCTACACCCTGGACGAACTGACCAACGACATCACCAAGGTCACGCCCGCGTCGTTCGAGCCGTCGATCGACTATGTCGTCACCAAGATCCCGCGCTTCGCCTTCGAGAAATACCCGGGCGCCGAGGCGACCCTGTCGACCTCGATGAAGTCGGTCGGCGAGGTGATGGCCATCGGCCGGACCTTCCAGGAATCGATGCAGAAGGCCCTGCGCGGCCTGGAAACCGGCCTGACCGGCTTCAACGAGATCGAGATCGAAGGCGTCGCCGACGTCGAGGATGACGCCTCGGCCCGCGCCGCCGTCGTCCGCGCCTGGGCCTGCCGACGCCCGACCGCATCCGCGTCATCGCCCAGGCCTTCCGCCACGGCCTGAGCGTGGACGAGGTCGCCGCGGCCTGTTCCTACGAGCCCTGGTTCCTGCGCCAGATCGCCGACATCGTCCGCACCGAAGGCCACATCCGCGTCCAGGGCCTGCCCACGACCGCGACCGACTTCCGCAAGCTGAAGGCCAAGGGTTTCGCCGACGCCCGCCTGGCTCAGCTGACCGGCTCGACCGAGAAAGCCGTCCGCGCCGCCCGCCGCGCCCTGGACGTCCGCCCGGTGTTCAAGCGGATCGACACCTGCGCGGCCGAGTTCGCCTCGGCCACCGCCTACATGTACTCCACCTACGAGACCGGCGCGCTCGGCCAGGTCCCGCAGAACGAAGCGGAGCCGTCCGACCGCCGCAAGGCCATCATCCTGGGCGGCGGGCCGAACCGCATCGGCCAGGGCATCGAGTTCGACTACTGCTGCTGCCACGCGGCCTTCGCCTTCGACGACATCGGCGTCGAAAGCATCATGGTCAACTGCAACCCCGAGACGTCTCGACCGACTACGACACCTCCGACCGCCTGTATTTCGAGCCGCTGACGGCCGAGGACGTGCTGGAGCTGATCGACGTCGAGCGCTCCCGCGGCGAACTGCTGGGCGTCGTCGTCCAGTTCGGCGGCCAGACCCCGCTGAAGCTGGCCCACGCGCTGCAGGAGGACGGCGTGCCGATCCTGGGCACCAGCGTCGACTCCATCGACCTGGCCGAGGACCGCGAGCGCTTCCAGAGATTGCTTAACGACATCGGCCTGATGCAGCCGCCGAACGGCCTGGCCCGCAGCGCCGAGGAAGCCGCGCAGAAGGCCGACGAGGTCGGCTATCCGGTCGTGCTCCGCCCCTCCTACGTGCTGGGCGGGCGCGGCATGATGATCGTCCACGATCGCGAGCAGCTGGACCGCTACGTCCACGAAGCCATGCTGGTCTCGGGCGACGATCCCGTCCTGATCGACCACTACCTGAACCGCGCCACCGAGGTGGACGTCGACGCTCTGTGCGACGACGAGACCGTCTTCGTGGCCGGCGTGCTGGAGCACATCGAGGAGGCCGGCGTCCACTCGGGCGACAGCGCCTGCTCGATGCCGCCCTATTCGCTGTCGGACGCCACCATCGCCGAGCTGAAGCGCCAGACCGAAGCCATGGCCCGAGCCCTGAAGGTGCGCGGGCTGATGAACGTCCAGTTCGCCATCGAGGAGCCGCACTCGGCCGAGCCGCGCATCTTCGTGCTGGAGGTGAACCCGCGCGCCAGCCGCACGGCCCCGTTCGTGGCCAAGACCATGGGTGCGCCCATCGCCGCCATCGCCGCCAAGGTCATGGCCGGCGTGCCGCTGAAATCGTTCGGGCTGACGGATCGGGCGCTGGATCACATCGCGGTGAAGGAAGCCGTCTTCCCGTTCGCGCGCTTCGCCGGGGTGGACACCGTCCTGGGGCCGGAAATGCGCTCGACCGGGGAGGTCATGGGTCTGGACTGGAAGCGGGAGGGCGAGGCCGACCTGCAGCCCGCCTTCGCCCGCGCCTTCGCCAAGTCGCAGACCGGCGGCGGCACCCTGCTGCCCACGGCGGGCACGGCCTTCGTCTCGGTCAAGGACGCCGACAAGCCCTTCATCGTCGATGCGGTGAAGTCCCTGCTGGCCCAGGGCTTCGGCGTTATCGCCACCGGCGGCACCCACGACTACCTGCGCGGTCTGGGCCTGGACGTCGGCCATGTGAAGAAGGTCCTGGAGGGCCGCCCGCACATCGTCGACGCCATGAAGAACGGCGACGTCCAGCTGGTCATCAACACCACCGAGGGCAAGCAGTCGCTGCAAGACAGCTTCTCGTTGCGCCGCACGGCCCTGATGATGAAGATCCCCTATTACACCACCGCCGCCGGCGCCCTGGCCGCGGCCCAGGGGATCGCCGCGATCAAGGCCGGCGACCTGGATGTGCGGCCGGTGCAGAGTTACTGAGCCCGGCGACTTTCGCTCGGCCGCCGCGAGCTGATCGCGGGCGCGGATCGTTGATCCGCGCCGGTGGTTGCGCGCACGTGTGAAGCGGTTCTATACTACCCATAGTTGCCAGACGCGTTCGACCCATCTTTCCGATGAGGAGCGGCACTATGAGCATTCCACCCGCGGACGACACGCCTCCCAAGGGGACCGCCGACATTCTTCAGATCGGCGGGAACTTCATTCCCGAAATCGACGCCGATCTCGACCGGCTTCTGGACAAGGGCCGATACGGACCCGTCCAGATCCTGGACGGAAGCGAAAGCCCTGAAAACAAGGGGCGAAGCCCCCACGCCATCACCCTTGTCGAGATCGAGTTCGACAACGAGGCCGACCTGAGGAAGTGCGTCCGACTGCTGCGATGGTCGGACGAGCGGCTCAAGCTTCGGCCGGACGAGCACATCCGGTGGGACTGGAGCTCGAGCATGCGCGACAAGATGACCATCAAGTTCGGCGTGAACTAGTACGACAAGGCCTTCTTCGAGCAGCGCAAGGACGCGTTCCGCAACGCGGAACATCGCGGCTACTACGCGAACTTCGGCGCCAGTCCCGATCGCTTCAAGATGGAGCACAGGGTGCTGGGCAAGGGCCGGACCTAGCGTCCAGCCCGCGTAGGCGCCGGGCGCGTGCGGAACCAGGTTCCTGGAACGCACCCGGCGCTGAGCCAGCCGCCAGCGGTACGTCGAACGCGGCCTAGACCGCCGGGGGCTCCAGCGCCCGGATCTCCAGCAGCCCCTCCGAGCCGGCGTCGTAAGCCTGCGACAGGATCACCCGCCCGCGCAGGGTGAAGACGGCGCCGCCGCCCGCCCATTCGATCGTGTCCGGCGCCGACGGCGGCCCCTCGGGATAGGAGGCCATGAACGAGGCCTTGGACTCCAGCATGTCGTCGCAGCCGAAGCTTCGCCCTTCCACCCGCGGGAACACCGCCCCGATCGTCCAGCTGGACGTCACGTTCGGCGGGGCGTCGCAGTTCATCAGCACCGCCTCGAACCGGCCGTCGGGCGAGGGCGTGCGCAACAGCACCTGCTCGGGCGGGCGGGGATCCGCGCAGGCCGCCGTCAGACCCGCGGCCGCGAGGATCGACAATCCCGTCGCCATCCAGTGATTGATCATCCGGCGCTCCTTCAAGGTTCGGCGCGAGGGTGACGCCTTCCGAGCGGCCGACGAACTGTCCAAACCTTACGGCTCAGATTCCCGCCGCCGCCTCGGGATCGGCGGCCGCGTCCCGCCCCTCGACGATCCGCGCCGCGGCCATGTCGGCGGTGACGTTGCCGATGGTGCGGAAGATGTCCGGCACCACCTCGACCGCCAGCAACAGCGGCAGGACCTCCAGCGGCAGGCCCATGGCCAGGGCGATGGGGGCGATGGAAGCGAAGAAGCTGACCTGCCCCGGCAGGCCCACCGTACCCACGCTGATGGCCAGGGCGGCCACGCCGCCGGCGAACAGGACGCCTGGCGTCGGGGGGATGCCGTACAGGTGGGCGACGTAGATGCAGACGGCCAGGTTGGCGACGGTCGAGGTGATGCGGAACACCGCCACCGCCAGGGGCAGGACCAGGCCGGCGGTCGCCGCCGACACGCCCAGCCGGTCGCGCGCGCGCTCGACCATCACCGGCAGGCAGGCGAGCGAGGACTGGGTGGAGAAGGCGACCACCTGGGCCGGGGCGACCGCGCGGACGAAGCGGCCCAGGGACACCCGGCCGAAGATCACCGCGACGACGTAGGTGAGCAGGATCAGGCCGACCAGGGCCAGCACGACCACGGCGATGTAGTGGCCCAGCACCCCCGCCGCGCCCAGGCCCGCCCGCAAGCCCACGCCCAGCGACAGGGCGAAGACGCCCGCCGGCGCGGCCAGCAGCACCCAGTGAACGATGACGATCATGGTCTCCGACACGGCCTCGAAGAAGACGGTCAGCGGCTGGCGCAGGCGGCCCGGCAGGCGGGTGGTGGCGAAGCCGAAGACGATGGCGAACACCACGATGCCCAGAATGGCGTCGTCGGCCGCCGCGCGGATGGGATTGGCCGGCGCCAGGCTGGTCAGGAAGGCGGGCAGCCCGCCGCCGCCGATGTTCTCGCGCACCGTCGCGTCGCCGGCCGCGCCGGACAGCAGCAGGCGGCCGCCCTCGGGGTCGATCGGCCACAGAGCGTGCAGCCCCTGCGACGCCAGGATCCCGTAGACGGTGGCGCCGACCAGCAGCAGGGCGAAGACCGTCACCGCCTTCAGCGCCAGCCGCCCGGTCGCGGCCGCATCGGCGATCGAGGCGATGCCGGTGACCAGCAGGCTGAAGACCAGCGGGATGATGGTCATGCGCAGGGCGTTCAGCCACAGCTGGCCCAGTCCGTCGACGACGGCGACCGTCCCCGTGCCGCCCGGTATGCCCCAGGCCTGGGCCGCGGCGCCCGCCGCCCA
>NZ_JBNFOJ010000087.1:0-10690 GCF_057364705.1 Brevundimonas sp. CURTG3B2_SDJG | reverse complement strand
ATGCGTACCAGGCGGCCGGGGCGGACGGCTGTTCGCGCCCGGACTGGTCGATCCGGACGGGATCGCGGAGCTGACCGCCGGCAGACGTTGCCGGTCAATCTGCTGGCCTTCCCGGGCCTCCCGGGCGCCGCGGAGCTGGAGCGGCTGGGCGTGCGGCGGCTAAGCGCCGGATCGGGCCTGTCGAGCGCCGCCTACGGCCGGGCCGCGGCGCTGGCGAAGGTGTTCCTGCAGGACGGGGAGACCGCTCCGATGCTGGAGGGCGCCCTCGGCTGGGGCGAAATGAACGCGATGATGCCGCAATGACCGGCGCGCCGGATCGTCTGACCCTGTCGTGGCTGGACAGCCCGATCGGACCGCTGGCCCTGGCGTGCGATGACGCCGGGGTGGTGCGCGGGCTGTCGTTCGGCGATGGACTGGCCAAGGCGATGCGGCGGGAGTACCCGGCGGCGGCCCTGAAGGACGGCGCGGCGCCTGCGGAGGTCGTGCGGGCGCTGGAGGCCTATTTCGGCGGCGATCGCGAGGCGCTGGGCCGGATCGCGTGGTCGCTGGAGGGGGCGGAGGCCGGCGACGGCTTCCAGGCGCGGGTCTGGCGCGAACTGGCGCGGGTCCCGGCGGGCGTGACTATCAGCTACGGCGAGATGGCCAAACGAGCCGGAGAGCCGGGCGCGGCCCAGGCGGCGGGCGTGGCGCTGAACCGCAATCCCGTGGCGCTGATCCTGCCGTGCCACCGGGTGATCGGGGCGGACGGCGCCCTGGTCGGTTTCGGCGGGGGCCTGGAGCGAAAGGGCTGGCTGTTGCGGCACGAAGGCGCGCTGCTGATCTAGGGCTAATCGATATTCAATCTCGCGCGTCATTCCGGGTTCTTTCGCTGCGCTCAGCCCCGAATGACGATCCCTGGGCGCCGGAATCCCTGAATGTCGATCGGCCCTAGCCGGCGGCCGCCCGGCGCTCGTCCATCGCGGCGAAATGGGCCAACTGGTCGGCGCGGGCCTTCCGGAACGCGGGGCGACCGGTGACGCGGGTCACATAGGCCTCGGTGGCGGGGCGATCTCCGAAGGCGCGGACCAGCGGGACCCTCAGGACGTCGGCCATCAGCAGGTCGGCGACGGTGAAGCGGTCCGCCGCCAGCCAGTCCCGCTCGCTCAGGACCCTTTCCATGTGATCGAGGCGGCTGCCCATCCAGCCGGCCAGCCCGTTGTCCTTGTGGCCCGAGATGTCGAGGAACCACCAGGGAACGCTGACCATCTCGATGGAGTTCAACGCCGCGATGAGCCATTGGGCGGTCTCCGCCTCTCCCGCCGCGTCGCGCGGCATGAGAGCCTCGCTCTTGCGGGCGAGGTGGAGCAGGCAGGCGCCGCTTTCGAAAATCTGCAGGTCGCCGTCGGTCAGGAAGGGGATCTGGCCGAAGGGTTGCCGCGAGAGGTGGTTGGTCGCCCGGTCGTCGAAGGCCACCGTCCGCACCGAATAGGCCAGGCCGGCTTCCTCGCACGCCCAACGGAGACGGAGATCACGGACGAAGCCACGAGGGCCTGCGGGCACCCAGTCATAGGTCCAGATGATCAGGTCGTTCATGGAATTCCCGCTTCTGCAACGCTGCGGATCTTCGAAAAATCGTCCTCGGAGCCCCGAGTTCCGGCGAGATTGGCCGAGCGGCGGCGGCTGGGCTAGACCGTTCGACGCATGACCGTCCTCCCCCTGTCCGAGATCCTGATTCTGTTGGCCGCCCTGGTCGCGGCCGGGCTGGCGGGCGGGATCGTGGCGGGCCTGTTCGGGGTGGGCGGAGGCACGGTGATCGTGCCGGCGCTGTTCTACGCCTTCGAGGTGTTGGGCGTCGGCGGGGAGAGCAATCTGCACGTGGCGGTCGGCACCTCGCTGCTGACCATCGTCGCGACCTCATGGCGCTCGCTGAAGGCGCACCGAAGCCACGGGGCCGTGGACGAGGCGGTGCTGAGGAGTTGGACGCCCTGGGTGGGGTTCGGCGGCCTGGTGGGAGCGGCGATCGCGGGCTTGGCCTCGATGGAGGGGCTGGCGATCGTCTACGGGGTCTGCCTGGCGCTGATCGGGCTGCAGCTGGGCCTGCTGCCCGAGCGGTTCACCGTCGCCAAGGATCTGCCGACCGGATGGGTCCGCCGGATCGTCGGCACGGTCATCGGCGGCCTGTCGGCGATGATGGGCATCGGCGGCGGCAGCTTCGGCGGGCTGACCATGACGCTGTGCGGACGGCCGATCCACCAGGCGGTGGCGACGGCCTCGGGCTTCGGCGTGGCGATCGGCGCGGCGGCGGCGCTGGGGTTCGTGGTCTTCGGCTGGGGCGCGGCCGGGCGTCCGCCGTTCTCGATCGGCTACGTCAACGTGCCGGCCGCCGTGGTGATGGGGGTGCTGACCACCGCCGTGGCGCCCTGGGGCGCGAAGCTGGCCCACAGCCTGGACAAGCGGATGCTGCGCAAGGCCTTCGCCGTCTACATGGTGGCGACGGCGCTGTCGGTGGTGGTGAAGGCGTTGTGAGTGGCTAGTGGTTAGTGGCTAGTGGGGATGCCGCAGGCGCCTACCTCGCCGATCAGGCCCGGTGCAGGACAGAGCAATCACTAGGGTCCGTCCTCAATACCGCTCATCCCCGCGAAGGCGGGGACCCAGTGTTTTGGGCGACCAGGGCGCGCCAAGGGCCCGCAAACGACAATCCCAGTGACTTGCGCCGGCAAAAGAACTGAGTCCCCGCCTTCGCGGGGATGAGCGGAAAATTCAAGCTGCTGATCTTGCTTTGCTTCAAATGAGTCTGAACCCTCGCCACTCGCCACTCGCCACTCGCCACTCGCCACTCGCCACGTCCTACGGCCGCAGCGTGAGGGCCGCCGGGGTGGCGGAGAAGCCGGACAGGCGGCCCAGGTAGCTCATGCCGAGCAGGGAATGGGGCAGGCCCTGTTCGACGACCAGGGCCTCGACCTTGTCGACGCGGGCCCGGCGACGGCGACGGCCTTCAGCTCGACGGGGGCGGCGCGGACCGGGCCCGAGGCGGTGATCACCGAGCCGGAGAAGTCGGAGGCTCGCAGATCCAGACCCAGGCGCGCGGCGTCGGCCCGGGTCAGGACCACGACGCTGGCGCCGGTGTCGATCATGACGCGGACGGCGCGGCCGTCGACGAGGGCGTCGGCCCAGTAGTGACCGTCGGCGGCCTTCAGGACCTGGCCCGGCCGGCCGTGCGCGGGAGCCTGAGCGGCGGGGCGCTCCGCGACCAGAACCTCCGCGGCCTGCGCCTGGCCGCGGAATCCGGCCTGATCCATCCACCACAGGACGGTGAGCGACGAGGCCACGGCCAGGGCGACGGCGGCGACGGAGGAAAGGTCGAAACGCATGATCGGCGCACTCGCGGCGGACGGGACGCCGCTTTCGCGGCCCGTGACCTTTCGCACGCGCCGATTGGGATGCGGTGAAGGAGGATGGTGGACGGGGGGTTAAGCGGAAGCGGTCATGCAGGGCCCAGCTTGGCCGGATCGATGCGCGCCCTGCGCGAGGGCAGCTCGGCCATGACGGCGGCGCGCTGGTCGTCGGTCAAGGCGCTCCAGCCGCCGATCTCGGGCAGGCTGCGATAGCACCCCAGGCACAGGCCGGAAGCCCCATCGACGATGCAGACCTTCACGCAGGGCGTGACGATCGCCTTGGGCGACCGGGCGGGAGAGGGCTGTGGCGCGGAGGAGACAGTTGATGACATGGGTGCGAAATATGGTCCGATAGCGGAGCAAAATGGATTGCAATTCCCACAGGGTGAATCTACGTTGACCCTGACGCGAAACGACTAAGAGGGTGAAAACCCCTGCAAGCACGACGTGTCTCTTTTCATCGTTCAGCGAAAGGAGACATCACAGATGAACGACAAGGAACGGAACCTGCAACACGCCATGATGTCCTTCGCCCTGTGGGGCGGGATGCTGGTAAACACGAGGAACACGAACGGAGCGGGTGACCGAGTGGTCAGCCATCCCTCCAACTTCGTGCCGATCAGGATCGACAAGGCGCGCCGGTAGGGCGAGACCGTCATCCGCTAGAGACCGACAGAACCCCGGCCGGAAGGCCGGGGTTTTGCGTTTGGGGTTGGTGAGTAGTGGCTAGTGTCGATGAATCACCGACCGCGACCGATGGTCGGCGTTTGTCCATGCATCAACCATCACACCAACCACTAGCCACTAGCCACTAGCCACTAGCCACTGGCCACCTAGCACCCGCGGGCGGCGCCGATTTGTCTCCGACCCCGGATTGCGGCACTGCTTCCCCATGACCCTGATCCGCATCGAACGCCGCGACGCCGTCCAGATCTGGACCCTGGACCGGGCCGAGCGGTTGAACGCCCTGCCGGACCTGGACGACGGCGAGACGTTCGCGGCGGCCTGCGAGGCGGTGAACGCGGATCAGGCGGTGCGCTGCGTGGTGCTGACCGGCGCGGGCCGGGCCTTTTCGGCCGGAGGGGACCTGAAGGCGATGCGCGACCGGCGCGACCTGTTCGAAGGCTCCGGCGCGGAGATTCGCGAGCGCTATCGCCGGGTCGTGCACCGGATCGTGCGGTCGCTGTACGGCCTGGAGGTTCCGCTGGTGACGGCGGTGAACGGACCGGCCATGGGGCTGGGTTGCGACATCGCCGGGCTGGGCGACATCCGGATCGCGTCGGAGGCCGCCAGCTTCGGCGTGCCGTTCCTGAAGCTGGGCATCCTGCCGGGCGACGGGGGGGCGTGGCTGATGCCCCGGAACGTGGGCTATGCGCGGGCCGCCGAGATGCTGTTCACCAGCCGGGTGCTGGACGCCAGGACCGCCCTGGACTGGGGGCTGGTCAGCCGGGTCGTTCCCGCCGAGCGCCTGATGGACGAGGCGCTGGCGGTGGCGAGCGAGATCGCCGCCCAGGCGCCGCATGCGCTCCGGATGACCAAGGCGCTGCTGCGCCAGGGGCGCGACGGAACGTTCGACCAGATTCTGGAGATGACGGCGGCGATGCAGGCGCTGGCGCATCTGACCGACGATCACGCCGAGGGGGCGGCGGCGGCGCTGGAGAAGCGGCGGGGCGACTTCAAGGGGCGCTGAACCCGGCGGCGGGGCGGGCGTTAGCCACCCCATGACCGCCGTTCGCCACCACACCGTCGAGATCGACGGCGTCGAGGTCTTCTATCGCGAGGCCGGGCCGGCCGAGGCGCCGGTCCTGCTGCTGCCCCACGGCTATCCGTGCTCGTCGTACGAGTTCCGCAACCTCATGCCCCGGCTGGCGGACCGCTGGCGCACCCTGGCGCCGGACTTTCCGGGCTGCGGCTACAGCGGGACGCCCGACGGGTTCGCCTACGACTTCGACGGCTATGCCCGGTTCCTGGAGCGGTTCGCCGAGGCGGCGGGCGCGGAGCGGTTCGCGCTGTACCTGCACGACTTCGGGTCGCAGATCGGGCTGCGGCTGGCGATCCGGCGGCCGGACAGGATCGCCGCTCTGATCATCCAGAACGGCGACATCTACGAGGATCAGCTGGGCCCCCAATACGACGGGCTGAAGGCCTATTGGGACGATCCGACGCCCGAGCGGAAGGCGCGGCTGGGGGAGGCGATCACCCTGGAGGGCTATCGCGAGGAGTTCCTGAACGGCGCAGAGGGGGAGGTCGCCGAGCGGATCTCACCCGACCTATGGACCCTGCACTGGGCGCTGACGACGCCGCGCCGGAAGGCGATCCACCTGGAGGTGATCGCGGGCCTGCGGGAGAACCGCGGCTGGTTCGCGCGCTACCAGGCGTACCTACGAGAACACCAGCCGCCGACGCTGATCCTCTGGGGGCCTAAGGACGGCTACATGCCCGAGGGCGCCGCGAAGGCTTATCTGCGCGACCTGCCCGACGCCGAACTGCACCTGTTCGAGGATGGCGGGCACTGGCTGCTGGAGACGCACCTGGACCAGGCCGCTCCGCGGGTGCGGGACTTCCTGGCCCGGGTTCACGCCGGGTAGAGGCCTCTTAGCTGGCCTGGCGCGCCGGGGTGCGCATGGAACGGTCGGCGGGGACGCCCGCGGCGGTGGCGCGCGGGGCGCCCGCCGTCTGGCCGGCCTTCATGAACTTCACCAACACGCGTTGCCCGATCAGCAGGGGGCGTCGCCGGCGGTGACGACGACTTCCACGACCCGTTCGTCGGACCGTTGCGAGGGGTCGTCCGAGGCCAGCTTGCGGGCGCCGAAGACGGCGGCCCGGCGCAGCACCGTGCCGACATAGACCTTGGACGGGTCGCCCTCGGGGGTGATCTCGACCTGCTGGCCCGGGGTGACGTTGGGGATGTCGGACTCGACGATCTCGGCGCGGGCGATGCGCGGGGCGTCGGGCTCCAGGTCGAACATGTTGGACACGTTCGACGGGTCGAGGCGCCGGCGCGGGGTTGGCGTAGCGGCGGACGATGCGGCCGTTGGCGGGCGAACGGATGACGGTCAGCTCGACGTTGTACTCGGCCTCGGACATCCGCGCGCGGGCGGTCTGGATCGAGGCCCGCTGGGACGCGAGGTTGGCCTCGGCGGTGGCGATGGCGTCGCGGGCCTGGTCCAGGCGCTGGGCGGCGACGAAGTTGGTGGGGGCGAGCCGCTGCAGGCGGTCGTATTCGCGCCGGGCGGTGGCGACCTCGACCTGGATCTGGCGGATCTGGCTTTCGGCCTGGGCGACCTCGGCGCGGGCGCGCTGCAGGGCCAGGCGCGGCTCGTCGTCCTCCTGGCGGGCCAGGATCTGGCCGGCGACGACGCGGTCGCCTTCCTGGACCAGGACCTCGCGGACGACGCCGCCGCGGCGGGCCGCGATCTGGATGATGCCGCCCTCGATGTCGACCTTGCCGTTGGCGATGGCCGCGTAGGGGCTTTCGACCTTCTCGGCCGCCGCCCGCGCGTCGGCCTCCTTCTTCTTCGCCGCGTTGCCCTGCATCACGCTGAAGCCGACGACGAGGACGATGATCAGCACGACGCCGATCCAGAGCCATTTGTTCTTCAGAATGCCGAGCATGGTCGTTCTTGGTCCTAGAAGGCGTTCAGTGCGACGCCAGGGTGGCGTCGGGGTTCGGAGTGCGGCGCTGATCGTCGATGATCACGCCGTCCTCGATGTGGATCACGCGGTCGGCCCAGGCCTCGAGGCGAGGGTCGTGGGTCACGCAGATGACGGCGGCGCCGTGTTCGGTGGCGGCGCGGCGCAGCAGACGGATGACGATCTGGCCGTTTTCGCCGTCCAGCGCCGAGGTCGGCTCGTCCGCGAACAGGATCTGAGGGTCCTTGGCCAGGGCGCGGGCGATGGCCACGCGCTGCTTCTCGCCGCCCGACAGCGCCGACGGGCGCTGGTGGAGGCGATGGCCGAGGCCGACCTCCTCCAGCGCGACGGTGGCGCGCTTCTTGGCCTGGGCCGGGGTCAGGCCCTGGAACTTCAGGACGACCTCGACCTGCTGCAGGGCCGACAGGGCCGGGAACAGGTTGAAGCCCTGGAAGATGAAGCCGCAGTGGTCGAGGCGGAACTTGTCGATCTTGCCGGACGACAGCTTCCACAGGTTGTCGACGTCGAGGGTGTCGACGCGGCCTTCCTCGGGCCGCAGCAGGCCGGACAGGGCGGCGATCAGGGTCGACTTGCCCGAGCCGGACGGGCCCATGACCATGGTCAGATCGCCGTGGCGCGCGTCGAAATCGACCTTCTTCAGCACCTCGACGAACGACTTGCCGGACTTGAAGCGCTTGACCAGACCCTTGGCCTCGATGGCGAAATCGCCGTGCTTCCCGTGAGCCTTGGTGTGAGCGGTCATCGCAGCAGGTCCGCGGGTTGGCTGTTCTTGAGGATGCCGAGGGACAGCAGGCCCGACAGCATGGCGATGACGATCAGGCCGCCGCCGACGATGATCAGGAGGATCGGCGGCAGGGCGATGATGACCGCGCCCATCAGGGCGAGGGCCTGGAGCAGGAAGGTCAGCGCGATGGCCGCGACGACGCCGACGCAGCCGACCCAGAAGCTGAGCTCCATGACGATCCGCTGCAGCGATCCCATGCCGACGCCCAGGGCGCGCAGCGAGGCGAATTCCTTGATGTTGGCCATGATGGCGCCGCGCAGGGTCTGCCAGGTGATGGCCACCCCGATGATGGTGCCCAGCACCACGCAGCCGCCGATGATGATGACCAGGATGCCTTCCTCGAACATGGCGCCGGCGTTGGCGTCGGCCAGTTCCTGGCGGGTCCAGGCCTTCCATTGGCCGTTGCCCTGGGCGTTCAGCTCGGCGGCGACGCGCTGGGCCTGGGTCGGATCGCGCAGCTTGATCATCAGCGGCCCGACCCGCGGGCCGGTGTCGGCCTGGCCGACCATGCGCAGGGTGTCGCGCGACATGATGATGGTGGCCTGCATCATGTTGGGATAGCCGCGGGTGATGCCCACGACAGTCACGGTCTGGCCGTTGTAGATGGCGCGGTCGCCCAGCTTCACGCCCAGCTTGCGCGTCGCAGTCTCGTCGATGGCGACGGTGTACGGCTGGCGCAGGGCGTCCACCAGCTCCTGGGAGTAGTCGGTCGGGATGGTGACCGCGTCCGGGGTGGTGTCGATGATCGAGGTCTGGACGAACTCCTGCCGCGGCGCGCCCTGACGGGCGCGCTCGGCCTGGGACATCGTCGGGTCGACGTTCTTGACCGACTGGAAGGAGCCGCCGGCGCCGTCCAGCGGCTGGACCTCGACGACCTCGGGATTGCGGTAGGCCAGGGGGATGAAGCGGCGCGGCACGCCAGACGGCCCGCTCATCAGGCTCTTGGCGCCCGGCTGCATGATGATGATGTCGGCGCGGGAGCGCTCGATGGTGGCGGTGAAGCCCTTGCCGATGCCGATGAAGACGCCGGTCATGGCCAGCACCAGAAGGCCGGACAAGGCGAGCGCCATGACCGCCGCCATGTAGCGGCGCCACTCGTAGAGCAGGGTGGAGAGAGCGAGCGACATATAGGACTTGGCCCCGAACGTTGGCCGCTATCTGACAATGCAAGACAGCATGGCCAAGTTAAATCGGGGTAAGGCGGCGGGCGGTCCCCGAGGATCGCCGCGCCGGAACGCATGGACGACTGCCGTTCATAGGGTCTAGGTACGCGGGCACGAGAGCCGGCGACCAGATCCGGTCTCATGGGAGAACTACAGAATGCTGTTCCGTTCGTTGCGCGCCGCCGTCTCGGCGACCGCCTCCATCGTCGCCGTGGCTGGCGCGATGACCGTCATGGCCGCCCCGTCCGCCGCCAAGGCCGACGAAGGCATGTGGACCTTCGACAACTTCCCGATCCAGACGGTGAACCAGAAGTACGGCACCCGCATCGACCAGGCGTGGCTGGACCGCGTGCGCAACGCCTCGGTCCGTATCCAGGGCTGCTCGGCCTCGTTCGTGTCGAACACGGGCCTGGTCCTGACGAACTGGCACTGCGTCGTCGGTTGCGCCCAGGAGCTTTCGACGCCCGAGCAGGACTTCGTGAAGAACGGCTTCATGGCGGCCACCCGCGAGGAGGAGCGCCGCTGCCCCGGCCAGACGGCCGAGGTGCTGACCGAGATCGTCGACGTCACCGACCGCGTGCTGGCCGCCGGCCAGGGCCTGGAGGGCGCCGCCTTCAACGCCGCCCGCAACGCCGAGATCAACAAGATCCAGCAGGAAGCCTGCGCCCAGGACGCCCGCTTCAACTGCCAGGTGATCAGCCTGTACCGCGGCGGCCGCTACTCGCTGTACAAGTTCCGCAAGTACGACGACGTGCGCCTGGTCTTCGCGCCCGAGAACCAGGCCGCCTTCTTCGGCGGCGACCCCGACAACTTCAACTTCCCGCGCTACGCCCTGGATGCGGGGTTCCTGCGCGCCTACGAGGATGGCAAGCCGGTCGAGACGCCGAACTTCCTGCGCTGGAACGCCAACGCTCCGGCCGAGGGCGACGTGACCTTCGTGTCGGGCAATCCGGGCACGACCCAGCGCCTGCTGACGATGAGCCAGCTGGAGCGGCTGCGCGACCAGCAGCTGCCGATCACCCTGATCCAGAACTCGGAGCTGCGCGGCCGCCTGCTGGAGTATTCGCTGACCGGCGACGAGCCCAAGCGCGTCTCGTTCGATCCGATCTTCGGCCTGGAGAACAGCTTCAAGGTCTACTACGGCCAGCAGGGCGCCCTGACCGACCCGGCCTTCATGGCCCGCAAGCGCGAGGAAGAGAACGAACTGCGCGCCCGGGTGGCGGCGGACCCGAACCTGGTGCAGCAGATCGGCGACCCGTGGGCCGACCTGGAGCGCGTTCAAGCGACCGCGCGTGACCTGTACCTGCCGTTCCGCCAGCTGGAGCAGTCGGCCGGCGGCGGCTCGGACCTGTTCCGGTTCGCGCGCATGCTGGTGCGGTCCTCGAAGAACGCCAACCGGACGGACGCGCAGCGCGAGCAACTGGCGAACGCCCTGGGCGCCGACACGCCGATCTACACCGACATGGAAGAGATCCGCATGCGGTACTGGCTGTCCAAGACGCGCGAGTATCTGACGGTGGACAATCCGTCGGTGAAGGCGCTGCTGGGCCGCGAGAGCCCCGAGGCCCTGGCCGAGCGCCTGATCACCGGCACCAAGCTGGGCGACGCGGCCTTCCGCCGGCAGGCCGCGTCGATGACGACGGGAACAGCTGAGTCGCGGCCGGACCCGCTGCTGGCCTTCGTGGCGGCCAACGCGACGCCGCCCAGGCGATCGG
>NZ_JBNFOJ010000086.1:0-10724 GCF_057364705.1 Brevundimonas sp. CURTG3B2_SDJG | reverse complement strand
CCCCCGGCGCCGAGGGCCGGGACTGGCGCATGCGGGTGCGCGGGGCCCGTCCCCTTTTCGCCCGCCAGGTCCAGGCCGCCTGGGCGGTGGCGGCCGCCGACTGAAACTTCGAGCCGGATCGTCTTGACGCGGCTTCGCGGGGCCCCTACCTGCCGCTCGCGTTAGCACTCTGGTCGGTCGGCTGCCAAAGCGGTCGGCCGGAGGCGCGCAGCGAACTTCTCAAGGGAGATACCACAGATGGCGTTTCGTCCGCTCGGCGACCGCGTGCTCGTGAAGCGCGTAGAAGAGGAATCCAAGACCAAGGGCGGGATCATCATCCCCGACACCGCCAAGGAGAAGCCCCAGGAGGGCGAAGTCGTCGCCGTCGGCCCCGGCGCCCGCGACGACAGCGGCAAGGTCAACGCCCTGGAGCTGAAGGCCGGCGACCGCATCCTGTTCGGCAAGTGGTCGGGCACGGAAGTGAAGATCGACGGCGAAGACCTGATCATCATGAAGGAATCCGACGTCCTGGGCGTGCTGTCCTAAGCACCCGACGCCTGACTTCTTCCTCCACGAAAACATACAGATAGGAGCTGCCGGATGGCCGCCAAGATCGTACAGTTCAACACCGACGCGCGCGACAAGATGCTGCGCGGCGTCAACGTCCTCGCCAATGCGGTGAAGGTCACCCTGGGGCCCAAGGGCCGCAACGTCGTGATCCAGAAGTCCTTCGGCGCCCCGCGCTCGACCAAGGACGGCGTCTCGGTCGCCAAGGAAATCGAGCTGGAAGACGCCTTCGAGAACATGGGCGCCCAGATGATCCGCGAGGTCGCCTCCAAGACCAACGACAAGGCGGGCGACGGCACCACCACCGCCACCGTCCTGGCCCAGGCGATCGTCCAGGAAGGCCTGAAGGCCGTGGCCGCCGGCATGAACCCGATGGACCTGAAGCGCGGCATCGACAAGGCCGTCGGCGTGGTCATCGAAAACGTCAAGTCCTCCTCCAAGAAGGTCAGCGCCAACTCCGAGATCGCCCAGGTCGGGACCATCTCGGCCAACGGCGACGTGGAAGTCGGCGAGATGATCGCCCGCGCCATGGAGAAGGTCGGCAACGAGGGCGTCATCACGGTCGAAGAGGCCAAGACGGCTGAAACCGAACTCGACGTCGTCGAGGGCATGCAGTTCGACCGCGGCTACCTGTCGCCCTACTTCATCACCAACGCCGACAAGATGGAGGCCCAGCTCGAGGAGCCGCTCATCCTGCTGCACGAGAAGAAGCTGACCTCGCTGCAGGCCATGCTGCCGATCCTGGAAGCCGTCGTCCAATCCGGCCGTCCGCTGGTCATCATCGCCGAGGACATCGAGGGCGAGGCCCTGGCCACCCTGGTCGTCAACAAGCTGCGCGGCGGCCTGCGCGTCGCCGCCGTCAAGGCCCCGGGCTTCGGCGACCGCCGCAAGGCCATGCTGGAGGACATCGCCGTCCTGACCGGCGGCCAGGTCATCTCTGAAGACCTGGGCATCAAGCTCGAGAACGTCACCCTGGACATGCTGGGCAAGGCCAAGAAGGTCACCATCACCAAGGACGACACCACCATCGTCGACGGCGTGGGTGAAAAGGCCGCGATCGAGGCCCGCATCGGCCAGATCAAGGCCCAGATCGAAGCCACGACCTCGGACTACGACAAGGAGAAGCTCCAAGAGCGTCTGGCCAAGCTGGCCGGCGGCGTCGCGGTCATCCGCGTCGGCGGCTCGACCGAAGTCGAGGTCAAGGAAAAGAAGGACCGCGTCGACGACGCCCTGAACGCGACCCGCGCGGCCGTGGAAGAAGGCATCGTCCCGGGCGGCGGCATCGCCCTGCTGAAGGCCTCCAAGGCCCTGGAAGGCGTCACCGGCGACAACGCCGACCAGAACGCCGGCGTGGCCATCATCCGCCGCGCCCTGCAGGCTCCGATCCGTCAGATCTCGGAGAACGCGGGCGTCGAGGGCTCGATCGTCGTCGGCAAGGTGCTGGAAAACAAGGACGCTTCGTTCGGCTTCAACGCCCAGACCGAAGAATACGGCGACCTGGTCAAGATGGGCGTCATCGACCCCGCCAAGGTGGTCCGCACGGCCCTGCAGGACGCCGCCTCGGTGGCCGGCATCCTGATCACGACCGAAGCCGCGGTGGCGGATGCGCCGAAGAAGGCCTCGGCCGGCGGCGCCCCGGACATGGGCGGCGGCATGGGCGGCATGGGCGGGATGGACTTCTAGGGTCCACGACGTCTGGTTAGACCGGTTGAAGCGCGGCGTTAGCCGTGCGGAGAGCCGGGACGAAGGGGGCGCTCCGGGAGACCGGGGCGCCTTTCTCGCTAGGCCGCTGGCTTTGTGCTGGCTCGATCAGGCAACGAGTTGAACCGGCGGGCAAAGTTCGCTCGACGCCAGCCGTCGCCCTGCCGCATCTTCAGCGACACGGCGGTAGAATTGAGGAGGGTGGAACGCGCCGTGTTGACGCATCTCCTCAAGTGATATGGGCTGCTTTAGCGCTTGGACGTCTCGGATGATCAGCGCTGCGCCAGACGCCAGGCCAGTGAAATAGCTGTCAAACGCCGCCTTTGAAATCGAGGCTCTTTTGCTATAGCGCTCCCACAATTCGGCGAGCGGAGCTTCGACAACAGTCTCAATCTGGAGGAGTGCAACCACCTCGCCCATAGGTAGGGTCGAATACAGCCACGCACGAGTACCGTCGGCGATCCGTGGGGCGCGGCGGCGAAGTTCGACAGATTTTGCGCCCGACATAATCGACCGGGCGTAAGTGGGCGACACCGACAGCATGATGATGTTTTCAAGCGGCATGCGGGCGTCCGGCTCTGATGATTCTCGATGCGATCTCTGAGTCAATTTCTCGGCTCCGGACAAGGTTCGTTTTGTCGTCGACGCCCAGAGCTTTCATTTGAGAGAACGGCACCGGAGTTTCGAAAGGCATAATGTTGTCGAACCATACGGCAAGAACGGACGTACCTTCCGTAAGCCTTGCTAACGACGGACCTCGAACCACGGCGGCTCGGAGTAACTCTTCGGGAGCTTTGTCCTTACGGATAATCTCGGCTCGGCTTACGCGCGCTGCGGCGATAGCGGCTGAACGCCCCAAGCGCTTTCCAGACTCGTAGAAAATGATTGGGCGACCCCGGACGAGAATTTTGGCGTTGATGGGAGACGAGAAATAGACCCGGCGGGATCGGAGCGCGGCCTCCGGCTTGGGAAACAGAGGGAGTTGAGCTCCCCCCAAAAGATCGTCGGCCCAGACTTTCTGGATCGGCACAATTGCTGCCGAGCGGCCCGGAAGAAAGAATAATGCCGGCGAAAAAACAGATTCAAGATCGAGCAGGCTAAACGTGTTGGTACGACCGTCAGCAATCAACCCGACCATCTGCTCATCGTGCTCAAAAACAGGCACTTGAGCGGGCAACTGGACGTTGACGCAGGTTCTGATTCGCTCCCTCCATTCGTCCCATGTTTCTGCGACAACGGCCGAACCAAGGACCAGCTTCTGCAGTACGAGGGAACCGCTGGAGGCAAGAAAGCCATTTGCAATTGCCGCTCTTCGGATAGTCGGTTGGCCTTCGACTTGGACAAACTCCACGCGGGCAGGCCGTTTGATCGCCGCGCCGCGCACGTGATGTTCAAGAAGATAATCGGCAGCAGTCGAAATTGCGGGATGACGATTGTCGCCCACCACGAGGAGTCGGGCATGTCCCTTTGGACCGGCAGGCGCTTGAGACACGGCTACTGCAAGCAGATGGCCGTTTTCTCTGACGCTGACGGCGCTAAAGCGCCTATCAGTGGCATCGCGCTTCCGGAACGAGACAAGAACTGAATCAGGCACACTATGGCGCGCCAGAAATGAGTCGATTTCAGCGCCTTGAGCCTCCGTACGGAATAGCAGGTCGTGCTCTGCCCGGACTGGTGGTAGCGGCTCTGAGAATGCCGGGAGAAGGGCAGCAAATGCCTCGGTTCCCCAAACACTAAGCCGATACTCTGATCTCAGCCGCGCATCCGCGCGGATGATTGCCTTCTCTGCGGTAATCAACCCGTCAGCACCGACCAAAATCGCTTCGGCCAGGTGACGCAGGTCGGACCGACATTGGGCTGAAAGCACATTATCGCGATGCTGGTTCGGAAATACGATCGGCGCGAGAGAATCAACGAGCGCGGCTACTTGAGAGGTTGGTGGCGCTGCGACGACAGGGAGGAGGCGCGCGAACGCGAGGACGGGGTCAACTTTCCCCTTGGTCGTACGCTGGAGCTCCCTCACAAACTCCGCCGTAACCCCAATCCGGACCTCCCCAGCAAGCGCCGCACGGATGATGTTGGCCGCCGCCTCGCTTGCTTGGCGCTGCCGAAGAACGTCAAAGAACACGTTCACATCAAGTAGGTAGAGAGGCTGGTCCTGTAGCGTGGCTTCAGGACCATCGAGCACAGCAGATTTCGAAGCTCGATAATTGAAGAGAGATGGCGAGGAGAGTTCCTTAGAGCGAACTAGAATCGCTCGACCTCGGCTCCGTCCTCCGGCCCGGGTACGGACGTGTTCAAAGCCATGGCTTTGGTAAACGTGATTAGCTGCCCGAAGATCGCTGGCGACGTTTGCCTTGATAGACAGGTATCCGAGCGCTTCCGCGCTTTGAACCGCTGAGCGCAAGAGCCGCGTAGCTAAGTGCTTGCCCCGAAAGTTTGGAAGCACACACAGTTGGACGACACGAGCGTGGGGGTAGGTTCCACTGACCCAGATGTGTCCTGCATAGCCGGGCCGCCCCTCGTCGTTCAGGAGCAGCGTAATTTCGCCTTTTCGGGCAGCCTGCTCATAGGCCACGCCCGGCATGAATCCCAGTGCCTCTCTCTCAGCGTCAGCGGCTGCCTGTATCGCCGCGATAAACGAAAGAACGGTCTGGGGGTTATGTTCAATCCTAAAGCCCATTGCTCCCCCTGGACTATTGGACCGGTCTCAGGCGCGGCGGTCAACTAGAGCTTGTGCGCTCGACTCGGAGCCCTAATCGGTTCTCCCAAATGCGAGCTGATAAGACTCTCGAGAAGGCCCGCGTGAGCGCCTGTTGACGGTCCTGTCGTCCGATCGTCTCCAACGATTATTCCTCCGCCACTGATGGGGTAGGAATGGAAAAGCTGGCGTATCGGCGTGGCCGAGCGGACGATCTACACGTTTTGGGGCCAGCCGGCTCAGAGGAGCGTGCGGGGGTGCACTCCTCGGGGAGCACGCGCGTCGTGGACTGACCCGTGGTCGGCTCCCACTATAGGCTCAAGCGGCGCGGGTTGGCTCGCCGGTCGGGGATGGCGGGCCATCCCTCGCAATTCCCGTTCGGCATGCCAGGTTGCATGGGAGAGGAGCGAAGCCATGAACGCGTGCGCGCCTGCATCGTCGGCCCCGGCCTGCGGCCCGGCGGATTTCACCAGCTGTCGAACGCTGGACGAGATGGTGACCCTGTTTCTGAAGCAGCGGGAAGATCGGCCGGACGAAGAGCGGCTGTGGTGGGGCGACCGTCGGCTGTCATTCCGCGAAGCCTGCCGGCGGGCGTTCTTCACGCTGGGCGACGCGGACAAGCGGGACTCCCATCAATGGGTGTTCCGCAAGACGGACCTCGATGCGATGGCGGTCGAGTTGGCGCGGAGCGAGTCCGATCTCACCCAAGGCCAGCCGTTTGGCGAACTCTATGCGGCCGTGGAGAGGGCGCTCGGGCTGAGACCCGGCCGAAAGCCGTTGCTGGTCTACGACGTGACGCGGCGGCTTGGGCTCCGGCTGGGGGTGGAGCCCGAGGATGTCTACCTGCACGCCGGCGTGGCCAAGGGCGCCGACGCGCTGAAGCCTGGTCTCGGCGCCCGCAGAGGACGCTCGGCGGACTTCCAACCTCGATCCGGACGCGGCTGACGCCGGGGCAGGCGGAAGATTTCCTGTGCGTCGCGTCCAAGGCGCTGCATCGGGGCCTGTGGGACTAGGGCTGGCCAGGAGCAGAAAGAACGGACGCGCGGGGCGCGTCCGTTGGGGGAGATTGCCACTAGGCCATCGCTTGGTGCAGGCACGCCAGAACAGCTAGCGCGACCACCACGATCAAGCCGAGGCCCCTAGCGGACACTCGCCAGCCGAGGCCTTGTAGATCGAAGGAATGCTTTTCAGGGTCGTTCTGCGACATGTAAGTACGCTCCGGGTTGCGTCTCACAGTCTCCGCATGTGCTCGAAGAACGTTCGCAGCAGGCAGAGATCGCAAGACATTGGTTGTCTTGGTCCGTTCCTGCCGGTCTCCGCCGGGTGTGAACGGCTATCTCGCGGAGTCCCTTACCTTCGGGGCTCCTGTTACCTGCCGCAGTAGTCACGCTCAGACATTCTTATGCGGCTGCGCCAGATGATTTCGAGGCGCGAGCGTTCGTATGGATGATGGGAAGGACCGAGCCGCAAGACAAGACCCGAGGTGACCTTTCTGACGCAGCGAGAGCGAGTGGATGGGTGGCCACCGCCCCGTCCCGCCTCAAGGACGCTCCGCGCGCTCGCGCGGCAGGCCGGGACGGCCTGTCCTTGACCCGGGCCGGGTCGGGCGGGGCGGGGCTGGGCGTGACGGACGCGCGGGGGCGCGTTCGTCGGAGAGGGAAGGGAGCGGAGCGTGGGGTGAGCGCCCCTCCACCCTCCTTCGCCGCGGAGCGGCTTCGGAGGGTCCCCCTCCCCCGGTGGGGGAGGAATGAGCTTCGAGCTCGGAATCGTCGGCGTTGGTCCCGAGACCCGAGACCTGTAGCCCCTGGAACCTAGAACCCAGCCCCTAGTCGTGCCCGTGCCCATGCCCGTGGCTGTCCGCCTCCGTCGCCCCTGCGGCCCAGCCCTCCCCGCCTTCCTCCGCGAACCAGAAGGGCTGGCGGGCGCGCTGGCGCGGGGCGACCTCGTTCATGTGGTCGTCGTACACCCGGCCGTTGGCGATGGTGTAGGCGATGGAGGTGGTGTTGCGGATGTTGTCCAGGGGGTTGGCGTTCAGCACCACCATGTCGGCCAGCTTGCCGGGCTCCAGGGAGCCGATGTCGCGGTCCAGGCCCAGCGAGCGGGCGCCGTTCAGGGTGCCGGCGCGGATCACGTCGATGGGGGCCATGCCGCCCTGGGCCAGGCTCCACAGCTCCCAGTGGGCGCCCAGGCCCTCGCGCTGGCCGTGGGCGCCGATGGAGACGCTGACGCCCTGCTGGTTCAGGCGGTTGGCCTCGCGCGCGATGGCGATGTGGTTCCACTCGCCGTCGGGGGCGATGAAGGGCCGGCGGGCGCGGGCGTCCAGGATGCGGCGCGGCACGTACTGGGTCAGGATCGGATCGTTCCAGACCGGGCTTTCCTGGTACCAGTAGTGCTCGCCCGACGCGCCGCCGTAGGCCACGACCAGGGTGGGGTTATAGGCCACGCCGGTCTGGCGCCACAGCTGGTGGACGTCGTCGTAGAGGCGGGCCAGCGGGATGGAGTGCTCGACCGTGGTGTGGCCGTCCACGATCATGGTCATGTTGTGCTGGAACAGCGAGCCGCCCTCGGGGACGACCATCATGTTCAGCTCGCGGGCGGCCTGGATGATCTGCTGGCGCTGGTCCCGACGCGGCTGGTTGTAGCTCTTCACGCTCCAGGCGCCGGCGGCGGCCATGCGGCGGAGCGTCGAGCGGGCGTTGTCCAGGTCGTCGATCTGGGCGGTGAAGGCCGTCGAGGCGCCGTACAGGATCGTGCCGGTCGAGAAGATGCGCGGGCCGACGACGCGGCCGGCGCGGGCCAGCTCGGAATGGGCGAAGATCTCGCTGGTGTCGTTGGACGGGTCGTGGATGGTGGTCACCCCGAAGGCCAGGGCGGCGTAGTTGACCCAGCTCTGCTCGGGAATGATCTCATCCGAACCCATCGAGCCGTGCCAGTGGGCGTCGACCAGGCCGGGCATGATGGTCTTGCCGCTCATGTCCATCGTGGGGACGCCGGCGGGGACGGGGGTGGAGGCGGCCGGGCCGATGGCCTCGATCCGGTTGCCGTCGATGACGACCACGCCGTTCTCGATGACCTGCTGGCCGTTCATGGTGATCAGCCGGGCGCCGGTCAGGGCGATGCGGCCTTCGGGCTTGTCGGCCGGGACGCTGAAGCCGAGGTCGATCCCGTGCTCGTCGGGCTTGGGCAGGTCCTCGGGCGCGCCGTCGACGAAGGTGAAGGCCTGGTTCAGGTCGCGGGTGAACAGCTCGGGGCCCAGCGACCACTGCAGGCGGCGGCTGTCACCGGACCAGCTGAGCCACTCGCCGGCGTCGCGGGTGACGCGGGCCTGGGGCAGGGACTTGCCGTCGGCGCTGACGGTGATCGGGCGGCCGGCGGCGACGAAGGGGGCGACATAGGCGTTGAAGCGCTCGGTCCAGCCGACCCAGCGGCCGTCGGGCGAGACGGCGAACTCGGCGGCCCATTCCGAGGTCAGGTGGGTGCGGCGCTCGCCGCCGTTCAGGTCGACCGAGACCAGGGTGCGCTTGTCGCCGTCGCGGCCGGTCAGGAACAGGCGTTCACCGTCGGCGCCGAACTGGGGCGCGACGCCGTCGTCGGTGATGTGGACCGGCTCGCCGCCGGCCGCGGGGATGCGGTAGACGCCGGGGTCGCGGCTCCACAGGGCCGAGGTCAGGAAGCCGTCCGAGACGGTGCGGTAGACGATGGTGCGGCCGTCGGGGCTGAAGGTCGGCTCGACGTAGTGGCCGGGCGTGCGGGTGACGACGCGGCCCTCGCCGCCGCCGGCCGGGACCACGCGGATCGTGCCGAAATCCTGGTCGTCCCAGGTGGTGTAGACGATCGAGCGGCCGTCGCGCGACCAGTTGGGATAGAGCTCGAAATGGTCGGACTGGCGGGTCAGGCGGCGCGCCGTTCCCGTCGGCAGGTCGCGGATCCACAGGTTGCCCAGGGCCTCGAAGACGACGCGGCGGCCGTCCGGCGAGGGGCGGGCCCAGCGGATCATCTTCACGTCGAACCGGTCGGGCGCGACCTCGACCGGGAAGCGGACGGCGTCCTGGACCCGGCGGGTGTCGGCCACATGAAAGGGGATGTCGGTGACGGCCCTGGAGGCGACGTCGACGCTCTGGATGCGGCCGTCGGCCCAGAAGACGATGGAGCGGTTGTCCGGCGTCCAGCTGATCGCCGGATAGACGCCGTGGATGGCCCAGGTCTCCTGCAGGTCGCGGTCCAGGCCTGAGAAGACCGGCGTCTCGCGGCCCGAGGCGATGTCCATGACGTAGAGAGTCGACTGGTAGCGGACGCGGCGGATGAAGGCGAGCGAGCGGCCGTCGGGCGAGGGCGTCGGGCGGATCGAGCCGCCCGGGCCGGTGACATAGGGCTCGACCTCGCCGGTTTCGCGGTCCAGCCGGCGGATGACGTAGATCTGGGTGTTGGGATCCTTGGAGTATTCGAAGGTTCCGCCCGGCGTGGCGTCGTCGCTGAAGTAGAGGTAGCGGCCGTCCGGCGAGAAGGCGGGCTCGCCCGTGTCCTTCTGCTGGGTCCGGCGCTCGGTCATCTGGACGCCGCCGCCGCCCGAGCGGTGATACATCCACAGCTCGCCGGCGCCCAGCGAGCGGGACGAGGTGAAATGCTTGCGGGCGACGATGAACTCGCCGTCGGGGGTCCACTCCGGCTGGTTCAGCAGGCGGAAGGTTTCCTTGGACACCTGCGTCGGGTTGGTGCCGTCGGCGTCCATGACCCAGATGTTGTCGCCGCCGGCGCGGTCCGAGGTGAAGGCGATGTGGCGGCCGTCGGGGGACCATTTGGGCTGCATGTCCCAGGCGACCCCGGAGGCGATGGCGCGGGCCTCGCCGCCGGCGGCCGGCATGACGTAGATGTCGCCCAGCAGGTCGAAGACGATGGTGCGGCCGTCGGGGCTGACGTCCAGCGACATCCAGGTGCCGCGTCTCACATCAATGGAAATGTCGCGCGAGGGGCCCTGCGGGTTCTGCACGTCCCACTTGGGCGCCTCGTCGGCGCCTTCGTTCGCGGCGTCGGCCGCAGCCGGGGCAGGCGACACGGCGACCGGAGCGGGCTCCTGCGCCCAGGACGAACCGGCGAACGCCAGGGCGGCGGCCGAGGCCAGCAGAACGCGCTTCATGGATGTATCCCCCGCTACTCGACGCCCCGGACCCTTTGCGGGCCTCCGCGTCCCTTACGGGAACGCAACAGACATCCAAGGCGAGGGGAAGTCCAGACGTGCAAGCGCAATCCGTCCCTTCCCGCCCTGGGATCGTCATTCCCGGGCGGAGCGTAGCGAAAGACCCCGGAACCCGGGGCCGCAATCCCGTCGCTGACCCAATCGACGCCGGATTCAGATTCCTGGGTTCCGGGTTCGTCCTTCGGACGCCCCGGAATGACGGGCTGAGACTGAATGTCGACTGGCCCTAGTCCTCGAGCGGCGGCAGGCCGGCTTCCTTGCGGGCGGCGGCCTCGGCCTTCTTCTCGGCCTTGCGCTCGGCCTTCTCGGCGGCCTTCCTGGCCTCGGCGCGTTCGCGCTCCTGACGTTCGAAGCTGTAGTTGGGCTTTCGGGCCATGGCCGTTTCTCTCGTTGAAGCCGGAAGGTGGGGTGGAACGGCTCCGGCGGCAACGTCAATCGACGGCGATCACCTCGACGGCCTGGCGGCGACCGTCGCCTCGTCGCCGACGCGCTTACCGATCAGGGCGCGGGCCAGGGGGGAGACGTGGCTGACCGAGCCCGCGGCCGGATCGGCCTCGTCCTCGCCGACGATGCGCCAGGTCT